>NZ_JBNRJF010000006.1:0-144955 GCF_050589305.1 Gilliamella sp. G0441
TGAAATATCACATATCAACATAGGAATTAAAAAAAATAATGAAATTGATAAAAATGAACTTATAGATAAATAAAAAATTTGATTTGATAATTTTTTACGTTTTAAAACACAATAATTATCATTAGCATAAATTAACCGATCTTCAGGACTGGTTAAGTAATTTTTCCCTTTCTCTAGATCCCCTATCCAACCAAAACGTTGGGGGCGGTACTTTGACGGCATATCTGGCTCCTGTTGTTTAGTTTTATTTCCAGCTTATTTAGTACCTAACATTATTACTGCTTAACCTGATATTTTTGTTTGATATCGGCTAGCTCGTCTAGTGTTGTGGCATTGAACGCTTCGATCATCCATTTAGGCCAACCTTGACCGTTGATAATTTTTTGTTTGAATTTGTCTTCTTGGTCGGTTGGGTAGATACTTCGGCTGGGGTCGGCTAATTTATCAAATATCATATAATTATTGACCCAACCCCAGATTAGATGACTACCAACTCCAATTCGGGCAGGATCGAACATGATATGGTCAATGGTTTGGTTAGTGCCGGGTTTACACACCATTAAAATATCGCTAACTAGTGAGTAAGGCGAATAGTTATGAATGGCAACACCGTGTAAATCTGCCCAATCATACTCTTTTATTCGGCGTTTATTGGGGTGTAAAAATACTAAGGGGTTATACCAAAATCGAAAGCTAAAAAAGTAACTTTCATTCACATACACTTTACCCGTTTTACGGTTAAAAATAATTGGGCTTCCTCGACGAGAAAATAATGATTGATATAATCCTGGGATAACTACATATATGGTAATACAACAAGTTATTAAAGCAATAGTACTTAATAGTGTTATTTCGATCTCATTATCTGTATTGTATATAAATAATAATGCTCCGCATAATAAAATTGCTGGAATCAACAGAAGGAATAAAATAAAGTAAATAAATGTATAAAAGATTTTATCTGACAACTTTTGTCTAATTAATGAACAATAGTTATCATTGGCATAGATTAACCGATCTTCAGGGCTAGTTAAGTAATTTTTCCCTTTTTCTAGATCCCCTATCCAACCAAAACGTTGGGGGCGGTACTTTGACGGCATATCTGGCTCCTGTTGTTTAGTTTTATTTCCAACTTTCTTTACTATCTAACCTTATTACTGCTTAACCTGATATTTTTGTTTGATGTCGGTTAGCTCATCTTGTGTTGTGGCATTGAATGCTTCGATCATCCATTTGGGCCAACCTTGGCCGTTGATAATTTTCTGTTTGAATTTGTCTTCTTGGTCGGTTGGGTAGATGCTTCGGCTGGGGTCGGCTAATTTATCAAATATCATATAATTATTGACCCAACCCCAAATTAAATGACTGCCTACCCCATTTCGGGCTGGGTCGAACATGATATGGTCTATGGTTTGGTTAGTGCCGGGTTTGCACACCATTAAAATATCGCTGACTAGTGAATAAGGGGAGTAGTTATGAATAGCAACACCGTGTAAATCTGCCCAATCATACTCTTTTATTCGGCGTTTATTGGGGTGTAAAAATACTAAGGGGTTATACCAAAATCGAAAGCTAAAAAAGTAACTTTCATTCACATACACTTTACCCGTTTTACGGTTAAAAATAATTGGACTTCCTCGGCGGCTAAACAAAACATGATAAAATCCAGGAATAATAGTATTCATACCAACCAAACAAAATATAAGTCCTATAATAGTAGCAATTAGTAAATAGTTTTCCATGTTAGGATTATCATATTCCATAACTAATAATAAACCTGTATAAATTGCCCCACAACCCAATAAAATAGCTAATAAATATATAAAAAAATAAAAAATTTGATCTGCAAATGTTTGTCGAATAAAAGCACAATAATTATCATTCATATAGATCAACCGCTTCTCTGAGCTAGTTAAGTAATTTTTCCCTTTCTCTAGATCCCCTATCCAACCTAAAAGCTGTGGGCGATATTTTGACGGCATGCTGCTCTCCTGATTGATTAAATTTTTCCGTTTTTCATAATTATTAATGGTACTTCTTCACGGTGATTATATTGAATTATTATTTGATATTTTTTGATTCGACAATACCCAATTGTTCCGGCTATCCATTTATTAATCATTAGTTCTTGAAAATCATGCTCTGGTGATTTTTGCAAACTAAAGTCTTGTGACTTGGACTTGCCAATAGTCGAGTTTGCAATTGGATAGCTGTTGGTTTTTGGCTGATCATATTTATTTATATAATCCTCCATATCGGTACTTAGATAGTCGTCTTGCATTGAACTTTCGTTGATTTGAATTAATTTTATACCCTGTGTGTTAATGTGGTATTTGAAATCGGTATAGATATTGTCGTTCAGGTACAAGCGAATATGAGCGGATAGCGATTCGTTAGGGTTGTTTTCGGCAAATTCAGCAATATTGACATAAAAATAGATATGCCGTTGCATTGAATTAGGGCTATCTTTGGTAATGTAATGTGCTGGATAAGTCTGCACTATCGTATTCTGGAACGGTTTAAGGCGGATAAAGGTGTTAATACCATAAACAATAACCATATAGTCATTAATCGCGCAACCAAAACCCGAATGCGTGTTGTAGTCTTCTTCGTGATAGGCATCATAACCAAGATATTTAAGCTCCCCTTGTTTGCCAAAACAGCAGCGATTTAACCAATGTTGAATAGGGGTGAAGTTATCGTATTTCTTGCTAAATATCAATGCTATAGCTCCAGCTATAAGTAGCACTATACCCGCAATAAAAGTAAATGGTGTAGCAATTGCTAAGAATATTGCACCAATCATCGTTAAAAAAGCACCAAAAATTCTCGCTTTAAAGTAAATAGAATCTTCCATATCTACCATATCAAAAGCACTTTTTAGCTCGCCTATGGCATCTATGACGGTTATTGCCGCAAAGGCAACTGATACTGTTCTTATAATTATATTATTTAATGCAAGACGGCTTTCAATTTTAGTAATACTGTTGCCAGCTTCGGTGGCTTTTGTTAGTTGCATTTTCAATTTCACATCACGGTATTGGCTGGTTAAATCAACCCCAATTAATCCTAATGATAATAAATTGGTGTATAACTGTTGTTGAAGCTGTAATTCGCCTTCGCCTGCTTGTGGGGTTCCCCACTGTTTTAAGTTGTCCCAAATATTGCTTAAGGTCAAAACTCCGATAATGCCACTCACCGCTATATTGATGGCAAACCCTGTTTTAGCGATGTTGACACTAGTGCGATGTTTTTCGATTTTGGCTTGATGCGTGGTTTTGTCTAAGTCGATCTGTTCTTGCTGATTTTGGTTTAAAATTTGTTCGAGTTTTTCCCGTTCTTGATTAAGGATCTGCCGATTTTTCTCGATTCGGTTATCCTGTTTTATCTCTTCAATCGTGGTTTGTTTTTGTTCTTTGTGTTGTTCAATTTTGGTTTCTAATTCAGTTTTGGTTTGCTCAAGTTTAACCTTTCCTTTTAACGCTGGTTTTATTACTTTGGCAAGTTCTTGCGGTTTTAAAACATTATTTTCTAGGTTTTTGATAAATGATTCAATGGTATTTTTGATTTCCAGATCTGGCAGGAACATCATTAATCTGAGTTTTTTCAATGATGCTTTTTTACCAGCAGGTTGTTTTTCATCAACAGGTCGTTTTTCGTCATCGGTTTCAAATTGACTTAAGAACTTTTGTTCTTGCAAGGTAAGCCCTTCTGAACTGTAATATGTGCGGTTCATTTGACTGATTAGCGCGACTAATGGTTCGATATGCGTTGGTCTGATTTTAACGTCAAGTCTGAGTGGATAAACATTGAGTTGAGCCAATCGAAACATAAAATGTATTTCGGAATATTGCGGCTTAATTAACGTTAGCTTCTGATCTTTCACTAGCCTTGAATATTTATTTAATGACACATCATTCAAATAACCATGAGCAAGAACTAGTTTTTTGCTGTAAGGGCTATTAGTTGGATTGCGTGCCGATAATTGTGTATTGACGTTTTTTAGTTGACCTTTTAATTTTTGTATTTGTTGCGTATGTTGCCTTTTTTTTCGTTGTAACTGCTTGTGTTTTTCGGTGTCTTGCAGCGGAATGGTTTTTCTTTCTTTTTCTAGTTTGTCTAGCTCTTGCTGATTGATTTTAATTTTTTCTTCAAGTTCTTTTTGCTGTTGCGTTAATATTTTCTGTTTCTCACCTGATTCTTTTTTAAGTTGATCTTCTTGTAACTTGTTTGGGATCAGCGCAATATTAAGGCTTCTTGATATGACATCATTCCAACTTATTTCGGTGTCAGTATTAATATCGATAAAGTCTTTTTGTTCCAAATCGATACCGTTAATATTCAGGTGAGTAATAATGTAATAAATACTGCTCGGATTGCTAAGGAGTTCATCCCATAGCGCATTGTCTTCATCTAATTTGACATCAAAATGGCTGGCATCAATCAGTATTTGAGTCACGTCTTTAATGTGGCTTTGTATGCTTTCTTCGTTAGTAAAGTCAAATTCAGCCTGCCAAAAACGTACCATATTGACGCTTTTCGGGGTGATGTTACTGTATTTTGATTGATATTCTTTATCACCAAATAACCAACGAACATAAGTAAAATAGTCCTGCGACCACTCTTTGCAATAATCTACCAGCTCTTGATAGGCGTCTTTTAATTCGTCGTTAAATATGCCAATTTCTTTCTGATTAATACAGCTGTCAAAATCATTTAATGCGTTTTTCTTATCGGTAATTAATTCACTCAATTTCATATCATCTTTAGTGAGTGGGTAATAATCATAAGTTCTTGAGGGATCCTCGTGTTTTATAATTGTGTCCTTTACTTTTTCGATTTCCCGATCATATGATGTGACAATTGAAGTTCGGTATTGCTCTATTAACTGTAAAATTGTGCGCTTTTTAAATACGTTTGGTCGATAATATTTAAAACGTTTTTTTAATTTAGGATTAATCATTTTTAGCATGTTTTGAGCACGCCGTTCAAAAATTTGATTTTGTTTGTCGACATCAAAACCAGCATCGAAATCATCATCAAGTTTTATCTCTTCGTCTGGCGGTAATTCAGCTTCGTTATCAAACATACATAAACTGTTCTGACGTTGTGAGTTAAGCTCTTCGGCAATGCCAAAGGTATCTTCTAATACCACGCCACAAGAAATAGGGGTTTTGTTTATGTATAAGTTGCTGGTATGCGTAACATATTTTAATTTTTCGTTTTTTAAACTGATAAATGGATGTGCTGATTCAAAACTATTTGGGAGATTATCCAAACGAAACTCAAGTACTTTACTGTCTTCATTTTTATAATCCTGATAACTACTACCAAAAATATCTTTAAACGGTACCGCTCGATTGCCCGTTGCTTGAGAAGGGGAATCTTTAAAATTTTTTACATCAATTTTAGTAAAACGGGATAATGCGTGGTTATCTTGTTCTTGTAAATAGCTATTAATGGTTTCCTCGTTCCAAGGTTGTGAAGAGTAAGCCACCCATGCCAGGGTGCACTCTTTTTGCAGATGAATAAACGATGCAGGAATAGTGTGACAGTAGTTTTTACATGCTTTTGATATCGGTCTTGGCGTGGTACTGGTCAACTGGTAGTAGTCTTTTAACCTAAGCGCCCCTTCAATACATTCATAGGCATGAAGTATTCGGCTTTCGATATCTTCGATTTGTTGTATCACATATACATAGCCATTTCGTAATGTTCTTAACACATAACTGTAATATTTTAGTTCCTCATCAGGCATACGTTTTTTAAAGTCTAAGGTTTTAGCATAATCGGCTAATTCTTGATAAGTAGGGTCAATATCTGGAGTCAGTACTGATTGCGTTTTGATTACAGCTTGACGCAATAAAAATATAGGTAAGCCAGTTCTTTCACAAGCAGGGCAACGACCTTTAGCGTCATCTTGGTTTCGGTTGGCTATGTTTTCTGTTGTTTCCATTTTTTACCTTACATTCTTTATTCTTAACCTATTATTTTATTGAATATTATTTGGTTTAATTTCAATATTAATTTTTGCTTCAATGATTCGACGTGATAACGTGCCTGGTGCTTTTATCGCTTTGGGGATATGTTCAAGTACGTTGGGATTTAGAGTAAAGGCTTTGTGATACCTTAATCCATTTAATCCCCAAAATAAGATATCAGCGGCATCGGTTAACCCTAATTGGTACGCTTGATCAACATAATATTCCGCTTCGACAATGATTTCGTTTGACAGTGGTACATTTTTTTGATCATCGAATTTTTTGCGGTTATTTCCCCATGCATTGACTAGCGTGCGTATCATCCTTAGGTTTTTTAAACGCTGACAGTAATCGTGACTCCAACTTATTGGCACTTCGGACTCGTCATCAACAGTGTAGCGAATAAATTTCCCTCCCTGCACAGACGGATAATAGATATTTTCAAACTCAGAAAATTGTGCGTTTAACAATGCGTTGTCTTGGTTCGAGCCAAGCTCGTGTAAAAATTGCATCCGAAAAGGTTCGAAGAAGGGGTAATAATGTTTTTGTCGCAATGTTTTAGCGATGTGATTTCCAATATCAACAAGTTTTTTAGCCAGTAACGACGGTTTTAGTTCAGTGACAATATAGGCACTAATATAACGTTTTGACCAAAAGCATTCTACTGCTGTCTGTTTGCTAATTATATCAAGTATCGGTCTTTCTAAAAATTGATCGGGTTCAGCAAGCCTAACCAGTGTCGGGCATACGCTTGGATCGTAATCCAAATCTGTACGCAGTACTTGAGTAAGTTTTTTTTCACCAAAGGCTTTATTTTCACCATAGTGAGCAAATAATCGTTCTTTTGATAATGGATGAAACGGATTAAGGGCGATTAGGTTATTAACCAATAGGTAACGATATTGGTAAAGATTTTCACTATTGTTTAATTCAGCAAGCATTTTTTATTCCTTGTTTGCATATGTGTAACATCCAATTTGCTTGATCATTATTCAATTGATTGGGTTTTGGCAGTAATTGTCTTTTTTTGGCTGAATTTTTTTGTTGGTTTAACTGTTTTTTGCCTTTAATGTTTATAGCAGGCGTTATTAAATGGTGTTCTGATTTGGCAAAAGTATGGCGATTGAGGATAAGATGTTCGGTTAATTTGTTGATTAATCCTTCAGCAACTTGATTGATGACTTTCTTAAAATCGTTTCCCATTTTTTGCTTCTTATTCCTTTTATTACTTAATAGCCGCCCGTTTTAACTCGTCACTATTAGGTATATTGCACTATTGTTAATAACGATGTATTTAAAATTAGAATGGTGATCTAATTTGTATAGCGTTAGCTTAAAATTAATGAGTGAATTTTATTTTGCGGTAAAGTAATAAGGTTTGATTTGTATCACCGTGTTCTATCTCATCAAAATGATGTTATTTATTGCAGAGCGCGATAAAACCACCATTACACTATGCTTATATTCACTATTTACATAAATTTATCTAATTTTAAATTATCAAACCATTTTTACATAAAATTAAATAATCAATAAAGATTATTAATATTAAATAAAAAATTACTTTTTTTCTAGAGGTTTTGCAATATATTATTTATTTGTAGAGCATTATTTAATTTATAAAAATTAAATTTTGGAAGAGCGTTTTGAGGTATAAACGTAAGCTTGGCATGAGTAAAGTTAACTTATCATTCGACAAACTTTTGTTTGAGGGCTAAATAGCAATACTATCCTAAGTTATAGTTTTAAACTGCAATTATCGCAACTAACTGTTTAATAACTATTTAATGACTATTTGATAACTTAGCAAAATAGCTTGATTAAACAATCTGTCTTGGTTAATTTACTGATTGCTGTCATTTTGAACAAACTCATGAACGATCATCTAATATAAGATTTTCGTTCGGGAGAATGACATGATGTTATCCGTTTTGTTTGACTATTTTGATATATAAAAGTATAAGAAGTCTCCCATCCTTTAAATCCTTGTATGATCTCTAGCTTATTCTTTTCTGCCATTTATATTTAACTTCAACTTATTAAAAGTCTGACGAAAACGTATTTTCATACCCCTCTTTTAGTATGTCTAGAGGATCTAATAAGTCAGCACGTCTTTGATACGGTTGGTTTTTACTATCCGTTAATGGATTGTTTAAATCTAATCCGTTTTCGCCTGAATAATATTCTAGGTGCAGGATATAAATAATCTTGTCATCAATAATGAGTTCTGGTTTATACTTGGTTGTTTCTTTGGAATCAGTTTTAATCTCAATACTATGAGGACTTTTTTCACTGCGTTTGAGTTCTTTTAATAATAGTCCTGTTTTAGCAATTACCGTGCCTTGCTTAACAGAGTCACCCACTTTAACGGTAATACTATTATAGTCAACTTCACCATAGCGAATAATGAATTGTCGCCCATTTTTAGTTTTATGCTTTATTGTTATTTCATATGTTCGAGAGTAAAAACTGTCTATTCCTAGAACTGTTCCATCACATATTGCAACGATTTCGGCGTTAGGTTCAGTATAGAGATCTCGCCCGGCATGTTTTCTTTTACCGCCATCACATTTCCATCCAAACGCTGTTTGATTATTATTTTCTGTCCAATTGAAATTTTGACCCAATTGCATATCAGAATTATTTATTGGTTTTTCTTTTAGTGGAAAAATAATTTCAGGTTCAGGACTTGTAGTATTGAAATAATTTACCATTGCCACAGGGTGAATAAACCAAGCTTTGCCATCGGTTGATAAATTGGCTAGTTTAGGTGTGTCGGTATTCGTATCGGTCTTATTGTTATTTGTTGAATCAGTTGATTGTGCTTGGGATACGTTTTTCCACCATAATGATGGTTTTATGCGTTCTGTTTTTTCAATTTGCCAATTTTTTTTAACATATTCATGAGCCTCTTCTACTTTGTCTAAAGCAAATTTTCGCTCGTGTTTTTTGGTGATACCGAGGTTGTCTAATTCGTTTGTTATAAATTTTTTATTTTGTTGTTTTTCTTCGTCAAAAAGTGAATCAATTTCATTCCATTTTTTTAACGCTTCATCCGCATACCATTCACTTTCATATTTTACTGATAAATGTCCAATCTGTTCTGCCGTCCAACTTGTTCGTAATACATCTTTGAATTGGTCATTTATAAATGGTTGTTTATTATTTATTTTTAGTTGTTGCAAAAACTTTTTAAGCTTACTTTTCGGCATATCCATTGATGTATTTATAAGAGCATGATTATATCCGGTTTGAGATAGAATCATTATTAATGCCATCATTGTTTCAGAATAATCTTCAGTGTTTAATTTTACTGCACGGTTTTTATTCAATTTTTTTGAAAAATCACCTACCGACGCTTTTTCTTCTAACGTCTTAAAATCTGACCAATGCCATGGGGTAACAAGTTTTATATGTGGCTGAGCACCTTTTTTAGTATTTACCCAACCTTGTATTGGTACGCCATATTTATTGCCTGCCTGAATATATCGCCATACTGTATCCGCATCAGCATCATCTACTGCTGTTAGGCGTTCTTCATCCGATGATGCATTAATCGATATCGTGCGCTGATAATATACTGTATTGTTATTCTTGTTTACTTTTGAATTTTCGAGTGATAGTGGAAATTTTTTCCAACACTCTATCTTGCTATTAAGTTGCCCCTCTTTACCACCTAAGTGTAGAACGTCTTTCGAAGCGATCCAATAATGCTTATTCTCAATGCAAAACCGTATTTCAAAGAATTTAGGCGTATCCTCATTACTTAATATTAAAGGCGTATAATCAATCAATAGTTCAACTTCATCTGGAATATCTGCTGCGTTCAATTCAGGATGACGATATTCGTAAAAGCTAACCAGATTAGTTTTATCATCCTTCGTTAAACGGTATTTTTTAACTTTACTATGCTGTTTTTTAGTATTTGTCGTATTGTCTTTGTTGTCCAATACTCTGAAACGATCAAAATATGCCATTAACATTTGTAACGTATATTGAAGCGTAATTTTGACGTAATAATTATCCGTATTACCAATAAATTTTATAACTGGCCCTTTACTTATAAAACCATCCGGTTTTGAGGCACTAATTAAATTTGCATCTTTTTCAACTAAGATAATTGTCTTTTCACTGTTGGGTAACTTATCCGCCAAAGCACGTGTTTTATTGATAAATGCAGGAAAATTTTCACAGGTAAATAATTCTATATGTGCTAGTTCTGGTAATTTGTTATCTAATGCACGTTTCATTGTCGATAACGGCGCTTCTTTTGGTTCATCGAAACGTTCGCTTTGACTGACGTTATGACCGATATAACCGACAAAAGCGCCCTTTTCTATTGGGATAGGCTCTTTTAACACTACGACTTCATCTAATTTTTCTGGTTTTTGTGAAGTTAATAGCAGCGATGTTAATTTAACATAGCCTTTATGTGGCGAATTGTTATCACCACTTTTGTTTATCAATATTGTTGGTACTGTGCACTGGCTGATTTTCCGAATCTTGGCATATCCATTTTCTTGTCCATCAAATTCAAAAGTTGCGGATTGAGGCAAATAGGTTAGTTTTTGTTTTCCAGTAGCAGATTCATATATTGCAATACCTTTGATTTCTTTTTCTGGATGACCAACCTTATTATTATCTTCCCGACAGATTACGTAGTCTTTATTCGCTTCTGCTATTTTTCCTGTTGGTCTATCATATGCGGTTGTACCAATATTTTCATGCCAAACATAACCTTCAATATCACCTAATTCATTTTTAATTTCGCTTGAAGTGACCAACGTGCCTTGCGTGATTGAAACAATTTTATACCAACCTGGTCTACCTCTTCTTTGTTCACCTAACCGAATTTTACTTCCTTTTAATAATAAGCCGACAACCTTAGTTCCTTTTCCTTTTTTTCTTATTTCGCAACCTTGAATTGCTTCTGCTTTTTCTTCATTCACTTTAGCTGATTTTACTTGCCAAAAATGAGGATATTCAACTTGATTACTTTTATCTTGTTTTTTTTGCTCATAACCATACCAATCAAGTTGATGCATATATAAACTGTATAAGGTTATAGCAGGTGGCGGTTCGCTTGAATCAGCAATTTTTGGCATTTCTAAATAGTGCCGAACTAAAGTGAAACCACTTGAAAAATAGGCTACTTTTTGTTGTTTGGTGGGTGTTTTTTGTTCATCATTGTCATTGTATACAATTTTTGGATATACGTTGTTAATTCGATATGCGACAACTTCCCCATTAGCCATACATCGTAGTTTGCCATCACTACCGATTTTATTTAATACTGCCTCATCAAGATGAATACCGCCGTGCCATATCCCATTTTCACCAAATGGATAAAAACCACTATTTGTTTCCGATAAAGCTTTATAATAAGCGTCTTGACTGAATTTTTTTTTACCAACGGGAAAGATAAAGTTTGTTATTTTTTTTATTGTCATTGTTATTCCTAATCCATTAATTGTATTTTTTTAATTATATGTTTTTTATTAAATTTTAATTATAAGCACCGCATATCTATTACAACAAATAATCCTTATGGTATATCATCATAATTGATACCGTTGCTTTTCTGTTTTCAGTTAAGAACACAGTGCATAAATTAAACTCATCGATTTTAAATAGGTAATGTTTTCTTTATTTGAATTTAATTCTAAATGAATTCAATGCCTACCAACTTGCTTGATGACCTTAATTGTCTTTTTTACTAAAGCTGACTATTAGACTTTTTAACTTAAATTTTTTTGATTGAACTCATTCAATTTATTCAAAATGACGATTGAATATAGTGAATAAGACAACGATTAGAATTAAAGTAATGACAATGAAATTTATAAGGTGATAGGTTTTTATCGATTAATAAACTTAACCAAAAGAAGAAATGATGAGCGCTATTTCGCATAAATATATTTCAGATTAAGTAATTTAAAGTTATAACAAAAGGATATCGACATTCTAACAATTTTATAATCACTACTTTTCAAATTTATTTAAGTTTATAGTATTAAAGCATCTAAGACGATTATTTTATTACATAATATTGATAATCGAAACAGATCATAAATTACTATTTTTCCAGAAATATTGCAATATTTAATTTCACAAGATAACTCATTGAAAATCATCAATAAGATAATATTCAATACTGACTTGTTTATTGTTTGTTCAATATGGGATTAAAGATTTATATCAGTAAAAAATGTAAGGTTGTATGTAATTATCTATTTATTCTTTATCGAATTAGCTGATATGTAATGACGGTATGGTATTTGATTAAACTACAGGTAGCGGTCATATAATGTTCTTAACTGCCTATTTAAACCCTATTAATAGTTAAATATAGCGCACCTATCTAGTTCAAATTATCTTTTGGTCGATCTGTATTGCAACAATTAAGATCATCTAAAAAGTAGTTTACGAAATTTTATATGAATGACTATAGAGTAGAAGTTGAGGAAATTTTGGAAAAAAAATCGACGTTGAAAGCGTGTTGCTATGCCATTCTTGCCTTAAAACCTGTTTTCCTTGTTATGCAACGGTTTAGTGTGGGTTTTAGGTTTAAATTGGCTTAATTGTTTTTAATTCCATTACGTTTAAAAAAACGTTAAATTATTGGGTGATACAAGGATTAATCACTTAAACTATTTTCTATTTTTAAATTTTGATTAAAATTTATTAATACTGGTTAATTTTTCTTATGTCATCACTACATTAATAAGAAATGACTACATATTATTTTCTTTTTAAGCTATTCTATTAAGCACGCTATAAACGATTCTGTGTTATAGCTTTCCTATTAGCCTTCAATCATTCGGCTAAATTACTTAATCCAATTTACTAAACGAATCAATGGAATATATTATGAAAAAATTCATTCCTATATTATTCTTATGTAGTTTGTATGGTAGTAATAGTTATGCAGATGAAAGTCAAAATAGTTTCCATATACAACCTAAATTACAAACAAATAGCGATTATACAGAGTATAAAGCGCAATTAGCCGATAATCTTTCTTTGTCATTTTTTGTTGATAGCCAAGAACAGAAAGCCATACCCGTGTTATTAAAAGATGGCAAAAAATATCAACCAATTAGTATTAAATATTGTATTAAAAATTCCGATGCCTGCTGGCGACAAATTATTTATCATAATTCACTTTCTCATATTAGTTATAACCTTGATAAACCCGAAAGCAGAAAGAATTTATTGATATGGAAAATAGAGTATCTCGATAATGGTCAATTGGCTGAAACCGATTTTACACCGGCGCCAAAAACAGGGGCTTTACCTGATGGGGATGATGATTATGATCCTTATATCCTGTGGCAATCAGATTTAAGCAATTATTAATGCAAATAACTAATTCGCCGACAAATGTCGGCGAAAATATTATATAAAAAAACCTAATTAGGTTATGCAAAGCCTTTTAATCCAACCACATGAACATGTTCTTGATTGTTGATCACTTTACGTACCAGTTTGTAAGTTGTCCCTTTTTCTGGACTAATGTTTTCAGGTGCAGCAATAATAAGCTGCATTTCTAACCGTTCACAAAGTTCAAAGAGTGTAGCAATAGATTTGGCATCAAGTCGAGCGGCTTCATCCAAGAATAATAAACGACATGGCGAGATGTCTTTATTACGTAAGCGTTTGGATTCTTCTTCCCAACTTTGTATAACCATTAATAGTATTGACATACCGGTACCGATTGCTTCACCGGTTGATAATGCACCACTTTCAGCACGTAACCAACCATCTGCACCCCGATTAACTTCAACGTCCAATTCTAGATAGTTGCGGTAATCCAGTAATTCTTCACCAATATTTTGCGCAGTTCGTTGTCCCATATCGATATGAGGATTTAAACGTTGATAAAGTTTCGCTAACGCTTCAGAGAAGGTTATGCGGTTATTGCTGAAGAGATCTTGATGCTCGTTCTGGTCATCGGCTAATGCCGCTAACAGTGATGAGTGAGCTTCACGAATCGTAACATTTAATCGTACACCATTCACCTGTCCAAATGCCACCGCTTGTAAACCTTGGTTAAGCATACGAATACGGTTTTGTTCACGCTGAATAGTTTTACGGATAATATTTGCCACACTTTTTGAGCTAATGGCTAACTGTTGCTCACGTGAAGTTAATTCTTCGGTCAAGCGTGATAATTCAATTTCCATTTGTTCAATGGCTTCAATTGGGTCATCCGTTTTGACGATATCTTGGCGAATTCGCTCACGAAGATGTTTATAAACCGCAATGTAAAATTGAATTTTACGTTCTGGTCGTTTTGGATCTTCGGATAATCTCAATACATCACGTAAGTGCTCGTTATCGTTGACCGCTAAACGTAGTGAACCTAACGCTTTATCTGACATTGAACGTAGTTCATCTGCACTTAAATAAGCCAGCTCACGACGATGTAATCGGCGTTCAACGCTATTTTCTTTAACTAAACGTAATACTAAGCACCACCCAGCTTTAGCTTCAACAACTTGTTCTCTTAGCTGTTTATAATCCCGCAGTGTTTGAGCAAGTCGTTTTTGCATTTGGGTCATTTCGCTTTCACACATAATGAGCTGCTTTTCAAGCGAAGTACAATGTTGACGATTACTATTTAGTTTTTGATGAATTTCATCACGACGAGCTCGAGCACGCTCTTCAGTGATCGCATCCGCTTTCACACCAATTTGATCTATTTCTTTATGCAGTTCATTAAGCATATCTCGTTTAGTTTCAAAGGCGCTTTTTAGTGAAGCTAACGTTTGATTGTATTGATTATACTTATCTTGATATTGCTGCATTTGACTGCGTGCTTCAGTTCTTTGTGCTTCAACAATTTCTAATCGAGCGCGCAATTTTTCGTTCAAATCAGTATTTTCATTCAACATTCCAGCTGAATCTTCGTAACTAAAGTGAGCTCGGCGTTGCATCACTTCAGTAAGTGCAAAGACTTGCTGGCGAATAGTTTGTTGCTGTGCTTTAACGATGTTGTATTGTTCACGTAATGCTTCGTTTTGCTCAGGATCACTTTGTAATACAGCAACTAATGGTTCAAGCTCAGAAACGGTATGGCGATGACGGCTGACGTATTGCGCCGCATCTTGTGCTTCAGCAACCTGTTCACGCAATTCATCTACTCTATCCGCTAAATCATCATCAGCCAGTAAATGCATTTGAGCAACTAATCGATTTACTGTCACTAGTTGCTCTTTACAGTTGGCAACTTGCTGTTGATTTTGTTGATCTATCGATTCTTGTGATGTTAATTGACGTTCAATTTCATTGCGTCTTGTCGCTAGTTTTTGCGCTTCAGCTTCGGGATCGATATCAAAGGCAACCGATAAATATTCACCAATAAATTGACCCACATTTTGCTCAATACGTTGTAATTTTTGTAAATCAAATGAGAGGTTAGCATAACGTTCATGCAGTTCATCTCGCTCTAATGATAGTTTTTCAAGATGGATTTCACGTGCTGCTCGCCCAAATAATGGAACTTTTGGAAAACTGGAGAAGCGCCATTGGCGTTCACCTGTTTTAACCAATACGGCCTTATTCATCTCTTCACAATCAAAAACACTATCGTCAAATGAGGATGGATCGCCTTCAATAAAATAGATATCTTCTGGATAATCTTCTTCACTGGTGGTCAGATTTTCAAGTTGTGCTTTAACTTGCGACAAATCCGGTACCACAATTGCTTGACGTGATGGGCCATATAAGGCTGAGAAATAAGGTGCATCATCAATGGTGACATCTTCATAAATTTCAGAAAGTAATACACCATTAAATCGCTCAGCTAATGCCGATAAACGACCATCATCAACCCCACTTGGTTGATTAAGTTGTTCAATTTGAGTATCTAATTGATTTCGTTTGAAGGTTATCTGATCGCGTTCTGTAACTAATGCGCGTTCTTGTTCAAGTAGCTGTTGCATATGTTGCGTGACAGCTTGACTGTGGGTAAAGCTTTGTCCAGTTTGCTCTTGTAAGGCAATTAAGGCATCTTGTGCTTTTAACCACATTGGTGCTTTTTGTCGATAATTCGCTATTTTGGATTGAATTTGTTCAAGTTCTTGTCTGAATTCGATTCGTTTTTCACTTGATTCATTGGCCAATATTGCGTTTTCATCAAGTTGTATTTCAAGTTCTTGTTTTAACTCGTCAAGTTGATCATATTCAATTTGGCGACCAATGCGTTTACAGAATTGTGTTAATAGTGATTCGGCTTCTTTTTGTTCAAAAAAGCGTTGTTCTAATTCATCAAGTTGGAGTTGCAAATGTTCAGCTTGTTCAGCTTGATAGCATTGTGACGGCCATTGTCTTAATGCTTCTTTCGCTGCACGCCAAGCATCACTACGAACAACATCACCAACTAATTTCACCACTAATTGATATGCCCGATCAAATTGATTTATCGCCGCATCAGAAACACTGAGTCTTTGCTCCATTTCAAGCACTTGATCAGTTATTTCTTTTTGTTTTTCTTCAAAAATCTCAAAATGATTTTCGATATTGCTTATGCCTAATTTGGGTAATTGACATAAAGATTGAGCATTTTTTAGTGCTTGCAGCGCTTGTTGATATTGAATGGCACGGGTTTGTTGTACATCAAGCGCTTGTTGATAATCCGCTAACTGCGTTTTGATTTCATCCACTTCGTGTTCGGTGTGTTCCACTTGATCTCGATAGGTTTGATACTGTTCATTCGCTTCGAGTACAACTTCATTTTGCTCTTCAAGTTTTAAATTGAGATCATCTAAATCAGCTTGATAACGGTCAATTTTTTCTTGTTGACGTAGCGCTGTTTGTGCTAAATTAAGGTGATCATTGGCTGCTTGTAAGTCGGTTTCTAAGTCACTTTGTGCATCTTGAAACTCTTTAAGTTCTTTTGCCATTTCAACTTGGCGGAACTGGTTACTAATGAGCAAATCTTGTGTTTTGAACATATCACGACGCAAACCCAGCACCGATTCAATATGTACACGACGCTCGTTAGCATGACGCATATAATCCGCAGCCACGTAATCGGTTGATTCAGTGATAAGATGTTTAAATAGGTCTCGGTCAGATTGAGTCACCCGAATAGCTTCTAGTGTCATTCGGTTTTCACGAAGTGCCGCTTCCATATCCTGAAACGCTTTACGTACACCACTATTTTCAGGAAGTAAGTAATCACGAAGTGAGCGGGTAATCGCACTTGAAATACCACCATATAGTGACGCTTCAATCAATCGGTAATATTTACTACGATCGGATGAGGAACGTAAGCGCTTAGGTAATACACCAAAGTCAAACATAACCGAATGATAATCGGTAATTGAATTAAATTGCTTAAAGATAACGCCTTCTATTGTTTCGACTTTATCTTTTAATTCGGGCAAGGATAAAATTCTTGCTTGTTTATCATTTAAACGTTCGGTTACTAGTTCAGTTGGGCTAATGCCAACAGGTAAACCTTGTAATAGAAAAGGTTTGATATCGACTTTTTTATCACGCCCAGCCACTTGCTGTAATCGAACACCGCATATAATTCGCTGATTACGTGAATTAATGACATCAAGCATGGAATAACAAACGCCAGGTTTTAATTTACCGTGTAAACCTTTATCACGTGATCCTGATGTTGCACCGGCTTCAGTAGTATTTCGAAAGTGTAATAGTGTTAAATCAGGAATTAATGCGGTCACAAATGCCGCCATGGTTGTGGATTTACCTGCCCCATTCCCCCCTGAAAGCGTGGTGACAAGTTGATCTAATTCAAATGTTCTGGCAAAAAAACCATTCCAGTTTATTAGGGTTAATGAGTGAAACTTACCGTGTCCAATCATAATTATTCAATCTCCTCATTAACATCTTCTTCTTGTTCTTCGTTATTATCATCGTCTAGAATAAGCGATGATTCGATTTTGATTGCTTCACCGTCTCGAATTAAACGTAATTGCGCTTCTTGTGCATCATCACTACTACGCACGTCTGCACCAAAACGGAAGATAGATTCGTTGATACGAAAACGGCTACTGTCATTTCCTACAATAAAAAATATCATGCCTAAACGACGTAATCGATTAAGTGCCGTTTTGACTTTATCAAATAGCTTTTGTCGATCCAAATCTGATCCAGTCGACCGTTGATTAACTAATTTAAGTAATTTACTTTCATCCGCTAACGAAACAAGTTCGTCAAAGAGTTCTTGTAAGGTAAAAATACCTTCATGCGCTAGCCGTTCAGGACTGAGATATAAGTAACAAAGGACTTTACCAACTAACATATCAAGTTCTGATAATACCGAACGTGGGATTAATGTTGTTGAACGAGGACGAAGGTAGAAAAAGCCTTCTGGTGCACGAATTAACTCTACATTATAGCGTTGATAAAATTGTTCCAGTTCAAGTTGAAAATCCATTAAAAAGGCGTGATTATCCAGTTCATCTATACCGATATGACGTCCGGAACGCAATAAACTATCAAGCTCAGGAAAAAGGGGATTGGCAATTGCCTGTGCTAATTTAACGGGCATATATTTATCGATAGATGCTTGGGAACTTGCCGCAATGCGCCCCATGACTTCATCAAGATGATGAGCTGTTTGTTCTAATTCTAAATCTTTAGTATCTGTTGATGACATGTGCTTGTACCTTAGCTCCATAATCGTTAATAGGTTTCCATTCGGCTGGGATACCGAGTAAATCATTTTCGGCAATCCCTAAACGAATAGCCTGATCGATAAATAATCTTGCAATATCAAAATGTTGTTCACGAGGGAACTGTGCTAGATAACTATGAATAGCGATACTCATATCCAGTGGTTTATTTTCTTGTTTGAAGACCAATAAATTTTGTTCGATATGGGCAATAATGTGTTCTTGAATCTCTTCAATCATTTCAAATTCAAGTTCTGACGGTAATTCACCTGTTACTTCTGCTTCATGTAGTGCAAGTTCTTCATCACGCATATCAAGTAGGCGATCAGCATTGGCAAAAATAAGTGACCATGGTAAATCGAAATAGCCTTGTATTGATTTACGTAATCGCTGTGAAAAGACTCTGTTTTTATCTAAGTCAATAGCGGTACGGATAAATTTATGAACATGGCGATCATAACCAATCCAAAGATCAATCGCCTTTTGTCCCCAGCCAATAATACGATCAAGTTTGCCTTGTAAATCCATAACCACATTATTGATTTTATCAAGTTCAGGATTATCCATGGTTGCATCTTGAATCAAGAGCAGACTTGCTTGGAGTTTATCGCCCGCAGCGGCTAGCGTATCTTGCAATTCTCGTAATGTTTGTGACGTTTCAGTGAGTAAGCCTTCACAACTACTAATTGCTGCTTGCCAATCTTGACTTAATAAGGCCGAAATATTTTGTTTTACATCCGCTTGTTGCTCATCCATTACCCGTTGGGTGATATCAATACTATCAAAAATCTCTGCAACGGAGTATTTCAAGGGCGCAAAAACGTTGCGATGCCAGTGAAGATCATCACCACCTTCAAGCGCCGCATCAGCAGCACGTTTTAGCTCTTGAGCAACAATAGAAAGCTGGATCGATAAACGTAATGTAGAGAATTCTCGTTGACGAATGTAGTAATCCGAAATGCCTATTCCCAAAGGCGTCAAACGATAAATTGAATAACCATCCGTCATTTCGCTAGTAAAACGCGTAATTAATCGCTGGCGTACTAAGTCATTAATGGCATTATTTGCTCGAACAGTAATCGTATCTTCACTCTGTTCAAAAATTTGTGATACATGCCTGAAAGCATCAATTAATTCTGATTCAGTCATTTCACCATCAAAGCGTTCGCTATTTAAGACGGCTATCGCCAATAAAAAAGCGAGCCGTTCAACTGGCAAATTAATTGAAAAATCATTTTTTTTTGCCCAAGAGACCAGTTCTGGCACTGATTGGGAAAAATCCATCATAGTGGTTCCTTAATAAAAGATGCTCAATTGTTGAATGCGCCCTAAATATAAATGAGTAAGACAATATATTGCGTTAAGGACAAAATACTTTTGATTATATAACAAATTATGCTAGTTAAAAATAGTAAGTTTAAGATTTGTTATTGATAACATGTTTCTATATATCAAAAAAATAAAAACAAAATTTGGTTATTTATATTTAAGAATTGTAATGCAATTATTTTATTACTAAAGCGATCAAAAACGAACAAAACATATTTTATATTTTATTATCATATTAAACATTTTTTGATAATCAATAATTACACAAATAGCATTGACTTTTTTTATATCGATATGATAATGATTATCATTTTCATAAAATATAAGGAATTTTATCATGCGTAAATTATTTGTACTCATCTTATCAGGAAGTGTTATTTGTATGATATCACAATCGCTTTCTGCTCATGGTATTTGGATCGCTAATCGGGTTGATCAAAAGCAAATCGTTTTAGGTGAAGGCCCGTTAGATAATGGTTATCAAACGGAAAATGTAAAAAAGATTCATGCTTATAATGGTAATTGGACTTCTTTACCGATTAATCAAAAAAAGCATCAAAATTATGTGACCGTTGAACCGACAGAAAATACCGCTGTTGTAACGGTTAGTTTTGATTATGGTTATTGGACTAAAAATGCACAGGGTAAATATGTTAATCTTCCAATGAATAAAGTAGAAGGAGCGAGTAAAGGCACCCATGCTATTAAATACAGTGTCAATTATTTATCTTCTGTCAACGCCCCTAAACGGGTTGAAGATATTCCATTACAAATAGTACCAGCAGTTGATCCAACCCAATTAAAACGCGGTGATAATTTACTTGTAACGGTCTATAAAGATAGTCAGCCATTAACAAATACTGCTGTTATTATTGATGTCGTTAATAATTTAGATAAAACGGTTACAACTGATGATAAAGGTCAAGCGACCATTACTATTCCTAATCAAGGCTTAAATGTAGTAGGTGTCGAAATAGGTTTTCCCCTAAAAGATAGCCAACTTGCGACCCAAGAAAAATTTTTTACAACATTAGTTTTTACACTTATGCCAGAAGAAGATTAATTTAGACAATAAAAACGGGATTAAAAAATCCCGTTTTATCTTGTTTATACTTCAGCATCGACAGGTCGAGGAATAAAGAAGCTACAGAATAAGGCTAAGATTGTAATAATTAACCCAAGTAACATCCCATTAAAATAGCCCTCAACGGTATAACCACTTATCATTTGTACAGCAGGCAATAATGCAAAACTTAATCCAGCGCCTAAGTTAAAAGCTCCTGCATTCATACCTGGCAGAAAACCTAAATTCTCTTTTGGCGATAAAACTACACCAAGACCATTTAAAATGATATTCGCCATTCCCGCATAAAAAACACCTAACGCCAGAACACCAATAATTAATATTGGAAGAGAATCAATACCGTAAAACATTATGATTAATATGCTGATTACACAACCTATTAAGCCTAATTTTAGTACATTATTGTAACCTAAACTTGGGGCTAAACGTCCAGCAAATGGCCCTATCAACCACCCAATTAAGGCATAAGGTGTTAATAAAATAAGGGAAGCCCAATCAGCTTCTAAACCAAATCCGATTTCAGGATTTTGTGCTAGTGACATAACTAACCCATTAACGACGGCAAAAATCCCTGTCATAGTTAATAGTGTCGTTAACAATAGTGCCCAAGTCGCTCTGGTTTTTAAATGAACCGTGGTAACTAATGGTTGTTTGCTGATTTTTTCTGTTTTCCAAAATAAGATAAAACACATACCAGCAAAAATCGTTAGTCCAATGACTTTAATCCAATTAGCATGTGCTAAATTCCCTGCTTCATTAAGTGCTAGTAATAATGCAGCAACGGTTAGCACAATGAACAGCACGCCTAACCAATCCATTTTCGTTCCTTCAGATGGTTTAGATTCTGAAGCATAGCGATGGACAAAATAGGTTGATAATGCGGCAACAATTGCAATGACCCAAAACACCGAACGAAAACCGCAATAAGTAGCAAGTAGACCACCCGCAATCGCATCTATACCGGCAATACCACCATTAACAGCAGTTACAATACCCATTAACATACCGTATTTTTTAACGTCTTTGACTTCATGGCTGAGCATCAGTAAACAAAGTGGAACGACTGGCCCTGATACACCTTGAATAATTCGCGCAATATATAATACAACGATATTAGGTGCTAACGCTGCAAGCACAGTACCTATTGTCATAATAAATAACATAATCGTTAATACTTTTTTACGACCTTTAATATCACTTAAACGCGGTAAAAATAATGAAAACAGTGCAGCAGAGGTAAAAAAAGCAGTTTGGGATAATCCGACTTGTGCGTCGTTGGAACCTAATTCTTTAGCGATAGTCACTAATACAGGGCTTAACATACTCGCATTGAGTTGAAATGCCATACAAGCAGCAAGCAATGCAAACATTAATGTTAGCATACTATTTTTTTTCTGGCTTAATTCGGCCATATTTTACCTCGTTAATACTTATTATTGGACAATACTTGAATTTACCTAACCACAATCACAAATTGCTATAGCTATCAATTTTTACCTTTTTATCTGTCGGTTAACTTCTCAGCCTTTATCAAACCGACATTAAAAATCCCAATGATGAAGTATCCATTGGGATAGGTTAAAATTTTATCTAGCCAGCACTATTTATCGATTTTTTATCAATTTTTCACTTAAATGTTTTATAAGTTTTTTATTGAATTATTTGGTAAATATCGAGTTTTACACGATGAATCACAAGCCAACTAAACCTGTTTTCTTTCTAATAAATGCGAAGCTATCAGTAGAAGGTATAATCATTTTTTAGACAAACTAATAAATATTCTTCTTCATGTATTAGTTCACTATCAAAAAGATTTAATCACATTGGTTGCAGGATAAGTATTTTAATTTTAATTGACAGATTTAATATTCAATTATTATTAAATTTAATATTAATATTTCGATAATAAAAAATAAATTCCCTACTCGCACCGTCGCTAATTTATGCTAAAATCGAGAAACATTTACAAACTCACTTAACATAAGGATGTAACGCAATGCATATCGGTATACCTAAAGAACGGTTAGCCAATGAAGCAAGAGTTGCTGCTACACCACAAACTGTTGGACAACTGTTAAAACTTGGTTTTACAGTTTCAGTTGAACAAGGTGCTGGACATGCTGCTCATTTCGAAGACCAAGCTTTCATTGATGCTGGAGCCACAATCCAAAACACGCAAGATATTTGGCAAAATGATTTAATTTTGAAATTTCACGCACCGACTGATGAAGAAATTGCGTTGATGAAAGAAGGATTAACCCTCATTAGCTATATTTATCCTGCTCAACATAAAGATTTATTGGAAAAGCTTGCTGCAAAAAACATAACAGTGTTGGCAATGGACTGTGTGCCACGTATTTCACGAGCACAATCCCTTGATGCATTAAGTTCTATGTCTAACATTGCCGGTTATCGTTCGGTGATTGAAGCAGCAAATCAATTTGGTCGTTTCTTTACAGGTCAAGTTACCGCAGCGGGTAAAGTTCCTCCTGCAAAAGTCTTAGTCATTGGTGCAGGTGTTGCCGGTCTTGCTGCAATTGGTGCAGCCGTGAGTTTAGGCGCAATTGTAAGAGCTTTTGATACTCGTCCTGAAGTGGCAGAACAAATTAATAGTATGGGCGCTGATTTTTTAGAACTCGATTTTGAAGAAGAAGCAGGTTCGGGTGATGGCTATGCAAAACAGATGTCTCCAGCCTTTATCGAAGCCGAAATGGCGTTATTTGCTGAGCAAGCCAAAGATGTAGATATCATCATTACAACCGCTCTTATTCCAGGTAAACCAGCACCTAAATTGATTTCTAAAGAAATGGTAGAGTCAATGAAACCAGGTAGTGTAATTGTTGATTTAGCAGCATTAACTGGTGGTAACTGCGAATTAACCCACCCTGGAGAAGTTTTTGAAACCGATAATAATGTTAAAATCGTCGGTTATACCGATTTAGCTAATCGTATGCCTGCTCAAGCCTCACAGCTTTATGGTACGAATATTGTTAACTTATTAAAATTACTTTCTAAAGAAAAAGACGGTAACATTGATATCAATTTTGATGATGTGGTTATTCGTGGCGTAACGGTGGTTAAAGATAAAGAAATCACCTGGCCTGCTCCACCAATTCAAGTTTCAGCTCAACCACAACAAAAAGCAGCATCGCCTATTGCTAAACCGGAACCAAAACCAATCGATCCACAAAAGAAATTTGGTATTTTAGCTTTATTAATTCTCGCCTATTTTTGGATTGCCAATTCAGTGCCAGAAAGCTTTTTAGGGCATTTCACTGTTTTTGCATTATCGTGTGTGGTTGGTTATTACGTTGTTTGGAATGTCACTCACTCTTTACATACACCACTTATGTCAGTAACAAATGCTATTTCAGGCATTATTTTAGTCGGTGCAATATTGCAAATCGGTGATGATAATGGCTTAACGACTGCCATTGCCTTTGTGGCTATTTTGATTGCTAGCATCAATATTTTTGGTGGATTCTTTGTTACTCAAAGAATGCTGAAAATGTTCCAACGTGGCAAATAGAGGGGAGTATCAATAATGTTCAGTAATGGATTTATTCAAGCAGCCTATGTGATTGCTGCATTACTTTTTATATTTAGTCTACGTGGACTTTCTAATCAAGAGTCAGCAAAATCAGGCAATATTTACGGTATGATCGGTATGGGCATTGCACTTGTTGCTGCCGTTGCAAGTATTAAAGGTGGATTCCATTGGATCATCATTGCCATGATACTTGGTGCTGCGATTGGTTTATACTTAGCTAAAAAGGTCGAAATGACTCAAATGCCAGAATTGGTGGCGTTACTTCATAGCTTTGTCGGGATGGCTGCTGTACTAGTTGGTTTAAATAGCTTTTTAGATTTAAACAATGCAACACAGATATACCATGGTAGTGAACTGACCGTCCATTTGGTCGAGATTTTTATCGGTGTCTTTATCGGTGCAGTGACTTTCTCAGGTTCCATTGTTGCCTTTGGCAAATTAAATGGACGCATTAGCTCTAAACCATTATCAATTCCAAATAAACACTATTGGAATTTAGCTGCGATCGTTGTTTCAATTATCCTGATGTTTACCTTTATTGATGTAAAAACAGGAACGGGAGCGCTTGTCTGCTTACTTGCCATGACAATTATTGCATTCGTATTTGGTTTCCATTTGGTAGCATCTATTGGTGGTGCAGATATGCCTGTGGTTATTTCAATGCTGAATTCCTATTCGGGTTGGGCTGCCGCAGCTGCTGGATTTATGTTAAGTAATGACTTACTAATTGTTACCGGTGCTTTAGTCGGTTCTTCTGGTGCAATTCTTTCATATATCATGTGTAAAGCGATGAATCGCTCATTTATTAGTGTTATTGCAGGCGGTTTTGGTACTGATGGTAGCACTGCGAATGCTTCTGATGAAGAACAAGGTGAATATCGTGAAATGCAACCGGCTGAAGTTGCTCAAACTTTAAAAGAAGCCCGTTCAGTAATTATCGTACCAGGTTATGGTATGGCAGTTGCTCAAGCACAAGGTGCGGTAAGCAATATTACTGAAAAACTTCGTGGTATGGGTATAGAAGTCCGTTTTGGTATTCATCCAGTTGCAGGACGTTTACCAGGTCACATGAATGTGTTATTAGCCGAAGCCAAAGTACCTTACGATATTGTATTAGAAATGGATGAAATCAATGATGACTTCCCTGATACAGATGTTGTTTGGGTAATTGGTGCTAACGATACGGTTAACCCAGCTGCTGAAGAAGATCCAAATAGCCCTATCGCAGGTATGCCAGTTCTTGAAGTTTGGAAAGCAAAAACAGTGATTATTTCTAAACGCTCAATGAATACGGGTTATGCTGGAGTACAAAATCCACTATTCTTTAAAGAAAATAGCTATATGTTATTTGGTGATGCAAAAGATAGTGTTGAAAAAGTATTACAAAATCTGTAGTAGTTGTTGATTAATCATTTTATTTAACTGCGGTTTAGACCGCAGTTTTTTTATAACAAAATTATAGGTATTTATTAAATAAAAAGATTGAATTAGCGATTTTCTTGTTTACTTTGTTCTTTATGATAAAGGTAATAGGCACCACGCGAAACCATACGAAGTTGAAATATAAGATCTTCGATAAGTTCTTGACGTTGAACGATATCAAAATCAATAGCTTCAGCACCTGCATTAAAAGCAATGGTGACCATTGCTTCTGCCTGAGCTTCATTATAGTAATGAGGCATTTTATTAGCATGATCGAGATAGTCAACCAGTTCAACAATAAAGTGTTGTATTTCGCGAGCAATAGCGGAGCGAAAAGCTGATGAGGTTCCTGCTTTTTCACGTAATAGTAATAAAAAAACTTTCGGGTTTTTATCAATAAATTCAATGAAGGTTGTAACAGAGGTGCGTAATACACTCCCCCCTTTTTCAATACGTTTTCGAGCTTGACGTAACAATTGACGAAGTGTCAAACCACTTTCGTCAACCATCGCTAAACCTAATTCATCCATATCTCGAAAATGGCGATAAAAAGAGGTCGCTGCTATTCCTGCTTCACGAGCAACTTCACGTAAACTTAAACTTGCAAAACCTTGTTCTGCATTTAGTTGGTTGAATGCTGCATCGATTAAGCTACGGCGAGTTTTCTCTTTTTGTTTTGCACGAACGCCACCAGATTTGCTATTTTTCATTTCAATTTTTAATGTTTTTTAATAAATTCATTCGTTATAAATCAATTCATCACGTTAAGTAATTTTTCTTTTTCGGCAAATACTTTAGGCATATGATCGCGAATTGTTTTAGCTATGGTTTCATAACGAGAACGTAATGGAGAACCAGGTCGATAAATTAGCTCAATACTTCGTGAAGGTACAGGATCAGTACAAGGTATATAACAAATATTATCACGAGTTCGCTCATTTGGTGCAGCTAACTCTGGGAATAAGGTAATGCCACGACCAGCAGAAATCATGCTACGTAATGTTTCAAGACTGGTAGCTTTGAATTGTTTATCTTCATCAATACCAACTTGGAAACAATAGCCCATTGCATGTTCACGTAAACAGTGACCATCTTCTAACATTAAAAATTTTTGTCCTTTCAAATCTGACAATTTGATCGTTTTTTGATTCGCTAACTCACTTATAGTGGGAACAGCTAAAAACATTGGTTCATCAAATAAAGGTAATTCAATAAATTGAGCTGTCTCTTTCACTTGAGCAACTATTGCACAATCAAGCTTACCACTTTCAAGTTGAGCTACAATACTCGCTGTTTGTGCTTCATGTAAATAGAGTTCTAATTGTGGGAATGATTCATGCAACACTGTAATAACATGAGGTAATAAGTAAGGTGCGATAGTTGGTATCAAGCCGATATGCATAGGCCCAGACATCTCTTCACCTTGCCGACTCGCCATTTCTTTTAAAATTTGAATATTTCTTAGAATTTCTTTGGCTTGTTCTACTAACATCATACCAGTTTGAGTAAATAATACTTTGCGACTAGTACGCTCTAATAGCATTACACCAAGTTCATCTTCTAATTTTCTGATTTGTCCACTTAAGGTTGGTTGACTTACATTACAAGCATCAGCTGCTTTACGAAAATGGCGAAATTCAGCTAACGAAACAAAATATTCTAAATCACGAATATTCATAATGCCCCCGATAAGTTATCCGTTAATTGTATATACTCAAGTGTTTTTGGGTACTTAATTGCAGTGTTAGAATCAACGGTAAAAAATTTTTTGAAAGTGGTTTTTAACGTTTTGTCTTTTGGTGGAAATTATTGTTTCCCTACAATTAACTCAACAAAATTTAAGTATAAGTTTAAAAAATTATAATCAATTCCATGATATTACATAGATTAAAAAGAAATATAACATGCTGTTTTGATGGAATGATATTACTATATTGTACTATATAAATAAATGCTATTTTTGATAATTGTCTTTAAAAAATGATTTAGATAATTAGATAGTAACATCAGTTTTTAATATTATATAGGTAAAAAATATATAGTTCTTGTCAATAGCAAACATGGAAAGATAAGTTTAATTAAGCTATACTTTAAAGTTATATCTGATTTTCAATCAAAACTTTTTGAGGTGCACTATTTTTAAACAAGTTTCCCGCTTTTATCGCAAAATGTTTGGTCATAATGATAAAAACTTAGAATCACATTATGTGTCCATTCCAAGAAATGCGCATAATATCTCTCGTAAAGATATAAGCGAGAATGCGCTTAAAGTACTTCATCGTCTAAACAAGCAAGGTTATGAGGCTTATTTGGTGGGCGGTTGTATTCGGGATCTTCTTTTAGGAAAAAAACCTAAAGACTTTGATATTGCAACAAATGCAACGCCAGAACAAGTACAAAAAATTTTCCGCAATTGTCGTTTAGTTGGAAGACGTTTTAGACTTGCACATATTATGTTCGGAAAAGAAATTATTGAAGTTGCAACGTTCCGTGGTGATCATGATAATCAAATGGAACAAAATAATATATCTAAGCGTTCACAGTCAGGTATGTTATTGCGGGATAATGTATACGGAACGATAGAACAAGATGCAATTCGTCGAGACTTTACCATGAATGCGCTCTATTACAATGTAAAAGACTTTACAATACGTGATTATTGCGGTGGTTTAAAAGATTTGCAAAACGGGATTATCCGATTAATTGGTGACCCACAAACTCGATATCGGGAAGATCCCGTTAGAATGTTAAGAACTGTGCGATTTGCAGCAAAACTTGGTATGGAAATTGATCCTGCGACGGCTGATCCCATTAAAAAGCAAGCATCACTTCTTAAAAACATACCTTCTGCTCGGCTCTTTGATGAATCGCTTAAACTATTACAAACAGGTAATGGTTATGCAACATATTTACTTTTAAAAAAGTATAATCTATTTGAACAGTTATTCCCGCTTATTGAACGATTAATGACAACTAATCAAAATAGTTATCTGGAAAAAATTATTGAGAAAGTGCTCAAAAATACTGATTACCGTATTAATCACAATAAACGAATCAATCCGGCTTTTTTATTTGCTGCCTTTTTCTGGTATCCACTCATGGAGCAAACTCAAGTGACATGTATTGAAAGTGGATTACAATTTCACGATGCTTTTTCAATAGCTATCAATGATATTCTCAGTGAGCAATGCCGAGTAATTGCTATACCTAAGCGCTTTACATCAGTGATGGGTGACATTTGGCGATTACAGTTACGATTAAAGAAACGTGAGGGTAAACGCGCATTCGCATTATTAGAAAATCCGAAGTTCCGTGCTGCTTATGATCTTTTAGAAATGCGAGCATCTATTGAAAAAGGTGAATTACTGGAATTGGCAAAGTGGTGGGATGAATTTCAATTTGCATCGCCCGAAAAACGTATAACACTGGTAAAACAGTTGAGTAAAACATACAAACGTAGAAGCAAACGTTAATTTTTAATTCGCACTTTTATAAATAATCGCTATAATGTGTTAATCATAAAAATCATAATTAATCATTGATGAAAAAATTAACGCCTTCACTTATTGCATTAACTGTGACATTTTCTTTGTATAGCAATGTAAGTTATGCTATCGGTTTACCTAAAACTGATAGCAGTAATTCACAATGCCTATCCAACGTACCAAAGTTTAATCGACCTTTGGTAAAAGGAAACATTAACTTTATCCCTATCAATGCTGAAGCTAACAATTTTGAAGCTATTTATCCACACACCGCTATCTATCAAGGTGATGTGTCAATTGAACAGGGAAATCGCTCGGTCAGAGCTGATAAAGTTACGATAAATTCAGAAAATAATAATCGTATAATTACATTGAATGGAAATATAGATTATCAAGATAATCTGATTGAAATGAAAGGTGATTATGCAACAATCAATATTGATAACAATGACACTGAAATATCATCAAATGAATATCATCTGGTGAATCGTCTTGGGCGTGGTACTGCAGAAAAAACAAAACTAGATCAAAATCGATATGTAGTTTTAAAAAATGGTAGTTTTACATCTTGCCCAGTTGAGGATAATACTTGGAGCATTAAAGGCTCTACCGTTATTCATGATAATGAAGAACAGTTACTTGAGGCATGGAATGCAGTATTTCGTATTGGTAAAGTTCCTGTTTTATATTCGCCTTATATTCAGTTGCCAACTGGTAACAAACGCCGATCAGGGCTATTAATGCCTAATATTAGTTTTACTAACAAAAATGGCATTGATTTATCTCTACCAATCTATTGGAATATAGCACCTAATTATGACGCAACCTTTAAACCAAGAATTTTAGAAAAAAGAGGCGTTCAATTAAAAACAGAATTTCGTTATTTAAATGAAATTGGTCTTGGTACAGTAGCATTTGATTGGCTACAACATGATAGCAAGTACGATAAAGACAGACGGAAAGGATTCAACTCAAACCATTACAGCAATAATCAACATCGTTGGTTATTTTATTGGAAAAACGATGAATTAATTAATTATAATTGGCGATTAAAAGTTGATACCACTCGCGTAAGTGATAATAATTATTTGTCTGATTTGGATTCTGACTATGTATCTTCTACTGCAGGCTATCTATCGCAGCTTTATCAAGTTGGTTTTAACAATGAGAATTGGGATATTACATTAAGTCAGTTGAACTTCCAAACATTTCGAGTGCATTCGAAAGATAATCTTTATCAAACTGAACCACAGTTAGACATGACTTATTATAATTATGATTTAGGACCATTTAAATTCAAAAATCACACACAAATTACTCACTTTGTTAGTAAATCAAAACGAGATCCCAAAACGTGGCGAGCTCATATCGAACCCACACTTAACTATACTTTAACCAATCCTTGGTCGTCATTATCTACTGAAGTGGGCTTTATGGCAACACACTATAATCAGGACGTGCCTCGTAATGATTATCGATATGAAGAATTGGATAAAACAGTAAATCGATTTATACCAAAATTATCCATTGATGGTAAAATTATTTTTGAACGGGATACAACATTAATTAAAGGCTATACACAGACATTAGAGCCTCGTATAAAATATATTTATATACCTTATCGAAAACAATCGAATATTTTAAATTACGATTCAACTTTACTACAATCAGATTATATTGGATTATTTCGCGATCAACCTTATAGTGGTTTAGACCGAATTCCTTCAACAAATAAAATTAGTACAGGTGTCACTACGCGTTTCTATGATGATGATAAAGTTGAAAGATTCAATTTTTCAATTGGACAAACGACTTATTTCACAAAATCACGAACGAGTGAGGATAATACAGAATTAGACAAAAACTCCGATACAGGGAGTATAACTTGGGCAGCAGATAACTTTTGGCAAATTTCTGATGATGTTATCTTTAGAGGCGGTATCCAATATGATACTCGACTCGAAACGGTATCATTAGCCAATACTATTTTAGAATACCGCCCATCGAGTAATAAATTAGTTCAAATGTCATACCGTTATGCTAATCATAACTATATCGATACTGTAGATAAGAATTCATTCTATAATGGCTATAAACAAGATATTTCTCAAGCTGGTATTATGACAACTTGGCCGTTGTCAGATACCATTACAGCAGTTGGTTCATATTATCATGATATCAAGTTAGGGCAAATGGTGGATAGCTTTGTTGGATTACACTATAGCGATTGTTGTTGGGGAGTTACTGTTCAATATGGTCGACAATTAAATGATTGGGATAGTATTAGTCATAAAAGTAAATATGAAAACAAATTTTCAATTTACTTTGAGTTACTTGGTTTTGAACGCAAGACTGATGCAAAAGCAAAAATGTTAAGTTTCGGTAAACTACCTTATGTAACAGCATTTGAATAACTATTGTAATAAAACTGTTTAAAACAAATTTATTACTGTAATAATTAAACTATAGCGAAAAAATGAGTTAAATAAATATGAAATTATTAAAACTAATTATTGCGTTAAACTTAAGTATCAGTATTGGATTACTGACACCATTGACAGCAAGTGCAGCGCCTAAAGTTCTTGAACAAGTTGCTGCCGTTGTCAATAACAATGTCATTTTGGAAAGTGATGTTCAAGATATGTTAAGGACAATCAAAGCAAGTACTGATTCACAAAAACTTCCTGATGATAAAACCCTTAGACAACAAATTATTGATCGTTTGATTATTGAAAATCTAATCTTACAAAAAGCAGCAGTGGCTAAAATTACGGTTAGTGATGAAGATGTCACTAATGCTATCAGCCAAATTGCCAGAGATAACGGTATGAGTCTCAATGAATTACGAAGTAAATTGTCTAGTATGGGAATCAGTTATGCGAGTTATCGTGAACGTATTCATAGTGATATGTTAATTGATCAAATCAGAATGAATGAAGTCAGACAGCGAATTAATATTTCTGAAAAAGAAGTGGATAATTTTACAAAAAATATTAATGAACAAATGACAAATAATATTGATGTAAAATTGAGTCACATTTTGATATCTATTCCGGAAAAAGCATCTAAAGAACAAGTTGATCAAGCAACTGAAAAAGCAAAAGATGTCATAGCTCAAGCTAAACAAGGTGAAAATTTTGCCAAACTTGCTACTACCTATTCAAAAGATGATCTCGCTTTGAAAGGTGGAAATATGGGTTGGCGAAAACTCAATACATTACCAACAATTTTTGAAGAACGTTTAAGACGCGCACCTAAGGGGAGTATAATTGGTCCAATTCGTTCTGGTGTTGGGTTGCACATTTTGAAAGTAGAAGATACCAAAACTGAAAAACCTAAAAAGATTACCGTTCAAGAGGTTGATGCTCGCCATATATTGATTAAAACAAATGTATTAGTTACCGACCAAGTTGCTAAACAAAAATTAATGGATATTCGAAAAGCGATTGAGAGTGGTGAAACAACATTTGAAAAAGCAGCTAAAACTTACTCCGAAGATTTAGGTTCAGCCGATAAAGGTGGTAATCTTGGTTGGAATGTTCCGGATCGTTTTGATCCTGGTTTCAAAAATGGATTACTCAAACTTAAAAAAGGTCAAATCAGTCAGCCTATCAAATCGGCTTACGGTTGGCATTTAATTCAATTAATTGATACTCGAATGGCAGATAAAACCGAAGCAGCTAAAAAAGATCATGCTTATCGCCTAATATTTAACCGTAAATTTGCTGAAGAAGCACAAATATGGATGCAAGAATTAAAAGGTGACGCATATATCAGAATTACAGGTGAAGGCAAGAATGAATAATCGAGTTCACCAAGGACATTTCGCCCGAAAAAGATTCGGGCAAAACTTTTTGCATGATGACTATATTATTGAAAGTATCGTTTCTGCCATACAACCAACAAAAGATCAGGCTTTGGTTGAAATTGGGCCAGGGCTTGCCGCATTAACGATACCTGTAAGTGAACAGCTTGATCATCTTACTGTTATCGAAATTGACCGTGATTTAGCTGAAAGACTTAAACAAAATCCTCTTTTAAATAATAAGCTCACTATTATAGAGCAAGATGCACTCACATTTGACTTTTATAAACTTGCCGATGAGTTAGGCAAGCCATTAAGAGTATTTGGTAATCTACCTTATAATATTTCCACGCCTTTAATGTTTCATCTTTTTGAATACGCAAATAAGATTGTTGATATGCATTTTATGTTGCAAAAAGAGGTGGTAACCCGTTTGGTAGCTGCGCCAAACAGCAAAGATTATGGTAGATTAAGTGTGATGGCACAATATTATTGCCAAATTATACCTGTTTTAGAAGTGCCTCCAACATCTTTTAAACCTGCACCAAAAGTTGATTCGGCTGTAGTTAAATTAATCCCTTATCAAGAAAAACCTTACAAGGTAAGCGATGTTAAAGTACTTTCACGTATAACAACTGAAGCTTTTAATCAAAGACGTAAAACAATTCGTAATAGCTTAAGTAATATGTTCACTGTAGAGCAATTAGTTGCATTAGATATTGATCCCTCTTTACGTGCTGAAAATTTAACTGTTGAACAGTATTGTATTCTGGCTAATTCTTGGAAAGAATAACATGGCAAACCTACTTGTCGGCGATATCCACGGTTGTTATGATGAATTTATGCGTTTGCTTGAAAAAGCTAATTTTTCATCATCTGATACATTATGGCTTACCGGTGATCTTGTCGCAAGAGGTCCTAATTCACTTGAAGTGTTGAGATTTGTTAAACATAATTCTCAACAAATCCGGTTAGTATTAGGAAATCATGATCTTCATTTATTATCTATTTATGCAGGTATTACCCTTCCCAAGAAAAAAGATAATCTAGATGATGTTATTAATGCACACGATTATGATGAATTAATGAATTGGTTACGTAGACAACCATTGGTTCAAATTGATGATTCTTTAAAGCTGATTATGACTCATGCAGGTATTACACCACAATGGGATATGGAAACATTAAAAAAGTGTGCTTATGATTTAAACGTCATCTTATCGAGTGATTCATATCCTCTTTTTTTAGATAAAATGTATGGTAATTTTCCAGATGAATGGTCAACTAACTTACAAGGATTTGATCGCCTTCGTTTTGCGGCAAATGCATTAACTCGAATGCGTTTTTGTTATGAAGATGGTCGATTGGATTTTTATTATAAAAAATTACCTGAACAAGTGCCGGCAAAACTAAAACCATGGTTTTTAATACCAAGTAAAATCTCGCCTGAATATAGTATTGCTTTTGGTCACTGGGCAGCTTTAAACGGTAAGGGCACCCCAGAAAATATCTATGCATTAGATACAGGCTGTTGCTGGGGAGGAAAATTAACTTGTTTACGATTTGAAGATAAAAAATATTTCAAAAAAAGAAATATTGAAGCCAAGAAGTTAGATAAACTACTATAAAAGGATCATTTATTATGTCTGTTTTATCTGTCGTTAAATCCGTGTGGAAAGCTATCAATTTATTTAGAGAAATCTTTCTTAACATTATATTTTTACTTTTTATTCTTTTAATTTTTAGCTGTATAGCGTTGTTTAAAGACGCACATAAAAAAGATATTCTTCCACAATATGGTACGTTAGTCTTAGATCTGGAAGGAACGATTGTCGATACAACTAGTTATAATGATAATATTTATGCACTACAAAATAAAATTTATGGTAAAAGAATAAATTTATCGCGTGAAAACAGTTTATTTGTATTAACTCAAAAAATTGATCAAGCCGCCACCGATCCTAACATTGAAAATATGGTATTAAAGTTAGATAATTTTGTTGGTGCTGATATAAGTTCACTTCAATATGTAGGTAAATATCTAAATAAATTCAAGAACAATAACAAATCTATTTTAGCTATTGGTTCAAATTTCAATCAAAGTCAATATTACTTAGCAAGTTATGCCAATAAAATTTATTTAACGCCACAAGGCTCGGTAAATGTTTATGGGCTTGCTGCTAATAATCTGTATTATAAAACACTGCTCGACAAGTTAAAAATTAATACTCATGTTTTCCGAGTCGGTACTTATAAATCGGCAATTGAGCCATTTATTCGTGATGATATGTCAGAAGAAGCAAGAAGTAATGCGACTCGATGGCTGGTACTAATGTGGAATAATTATCTAGATGATATTTCTGCTGGACGAAAAAAAGCAGCGACTCAACTCGTACCAAGTCCAGAAAAAATGTTATCTGAGCTAAAAGCCGTTAATGGTAATATGGGACAATATGCATTATCCAATGGTTTAATAGATTCTATCGTATCGAATTATCAATTCGAACAAGAATTAAAAAGTAAAAATACTATAAGCATCTATGATTATCAATTGAAACAAGAAAATGATGAATTAGATGTTAAAAATAGTAATAAACCTCTTATATCCGTTGTCTTTGTCAATGGTACTATTTCTGATGGTGAAAGCAGTAACAACATAGCTGGAAGCCAAGATATTGTTGATCAGCTTAAATCAATTCGAGAAAATTTGGCAAATGAGAATATTCAAGCCGTTGTTTTACGTGTTAATAGTCCAGGTGGAAGTGTCGATGCTTCTGAAGCAATTCGCAGTGAATTAGAAGCGTTACGTGATTATCAAATACCAGTAGTTGTTTCAATGGGAAATATGGCTGCCTCAGGTGGTTATTGGATATCATCAGCGGCTGATTATATAGTGGCTAGCCCAAACACTATAACAGGATCTATCGGTATTTTTGGTATTATCCCTACATTTGAAAATTCACTTTCTCATATTGGTGTCTATAGTGATGGAGTATCAACATCACCACTAGCAAGTAATAATTTTGCTGAAGATTTACCAGACGAAATGAATCAACTTATTCAACTGAATATTGATAATGGTTATAATACTTTTATCTCGTTAGTTGCAAAATCTCGAAATATGACTCCCGAACAAGTAGACAAAATTGGGCAAGGTCAAGTATGGTTAGGCTCAGAAGCAAATAAAATTGGTTTAGTTGATAAGTTAGGTGATTTCGATGATGCCGTTGAAATGGCTGCAACATTAGCAAATCTGACTGACTATAGAATTGATTGGCAAGAACCGGAAATGAATTGGTTTAGTGCGTTTTATTCAGATATGATTGCTATGCTACCAAAATCAACTGCCGAAGTCTTGTTTGAAAAATTACCAGAAGTAAAACAACTCCAACAACACATATCTTTATGGGATAAATTTACAGACAAACAAAATCGCTATATATATTGTTTGAATTGTGCTGATGTGCGTTAAATGAAAATGCCACCGATTGGTGGCATCATTTTGATCACTGTTTACCTTCCTGATAAAAATATCGCATCTTATTCATTGCATCATGTATATACTGATAATTTGGTGTCTCATCAATTTCATGATTATGAGAATCCATATAATGGCTAATACCTATTCGATTAACGAAGTAAATTTTGTCTAATGTTCTCACTGCATAAGAGCTATAATTTGACATTAATAACCAATTACGATCTGTGATTGGGCTAAATAAATCATACCCTGTTGAATAGTCAGATATATCATTTTCAACATGTAAATAATGTTTCATTAGTGAAGGTACAACATCTTCATGACTAGTCAATCGCTGACTATTAACCTGAAGGTTTTTTAAATCTTTAGCTCCCACAATGATAAAAGGTACTTTCGTTTGTGCATCGGTATAATTACCATTATGTCCCCAAAAACCAAGTTTATTATCATTTATTTCTTGAGAATGATCGCCTGTAATAATGATTATTGTATTATTGAGTGTTCCTGATCTTTCAAGTTCATCATAAATATTTTGCATTAAATAGTCGTCATAATATACGCTTTGTTTATAACGATTAAGAATCGGAAGTGGATCAGTATTATTATTCAATGTTAAATAATTTATATCACCGACTGGTTTGTATTTCACTTCGAAGTCATCAGGAAAATCATAACCATGAGGAGCATCATAGAATAAAAAGGAGAAAGTTGGTTTAGATTCATCTCGATTTTTATACCATGTTAACCAATCATCCGTCATTTGCTTATCACGATTTGAAGGAGAACCATTTTTACTGCTAATTCTCAAATTTTCAATAGTGACAAATGCCGTTCGATCAAACTCAGGAGAAGATACTTTTGCCGATGTAAAAATACCAATATTATAATTTTGTTTTTGTAAAGTTGTAATAAAAAGAGAAGGTATACTGTTACGTAAAAAAGTATCCCAATAAGTACCAGGAATGCCATAAAATAAACCAAATATTCCAGTACGAGTAGCATTTCCAGTTGAATAATGGTGATCAAAAATAACACCATTGTTTTCTTTTACAAATCGAAATGTATTAGGTGAATTATCTTCATTGAAAGTATCGTATCGCCATGAATCAAGAACGATAAACATGATATTCATATTTTGTTTATTTTCGGGATTAATCACTAAATCATTTTTAGGATAAAAAATACTGGCATTAGTATTAAAATTAACGTTTTGATTAACTACTTTACGTTCACCTTCTTTATCAAAAAATCCCATAATTTTTTTTGAAGTAAAAGGACGATAAAGAGGAATATACTCTTTAATGACCATAATAGGAGAATAAGCATAATAAAAAGCCACCATGTGTACTAAATGACTCATTAAAATGGATCCTAATAGAGTTAATGTAGTGAACAAAACAATTCGAGTTTTCTTCTCAGAATTATTGACGATAGCCATTCTTTTATCTAAAAAACGCAATATCAATAATTCTATACAAAAAACAACCATTACAAGTGCAAACATTAAAAGATAAGTAATAGCCGAAAAGTCTACGACTTGTCCAGAAAATACTAATGAAATAACTGATTGATTGATATGAAAACGATATTGTTGGAAAACTATAGTATCACAAAATAACAATATCTGACCAAAGCTTAACAACAAAGCTACAACAATATTAAACAAACAATTTTTTAGCCAAAGTAAAGTAAGAAGTATCAGAAAAATTAAGAGGTATAATGAGAAAAAATGCCCTAGTACAGCAAAAAGAGAAAACAAACCGCTTAACCAAGAAAACGAAACTCCTGAAACTAAAAAATATCTTATTGCAATTAAAGATGATATAAACGTATTGATTAAAATAAATGTATATAATTTTTTCATAACAAATTGATAAATAAATATTTAAACCATATATCAATCAGATAATATAGTAATTAATACTTAAAAAATTCCTTTTATTGAAAGTTGGAACACAGGAATAAAAAATAGGGGCTCTAAAGAGCCCCTTATTCTTTAAATGAATTTATCGACGATCTGCAAAAATTCTTAATAACATAATAAATAAATTGATGAAATCAAGATAAAGTGTTAATGCACCTAAAATAACAAAACGTCTAAACTCGTTTTGGTCATCTTGTGATATATTTTCACCTAACTCTTTTAATTTTTGAGTATCATACGCTGTTAACCCTGCAAAAACAAAAACACCAATATAGGTAACTGCCCACATTAATGGTTCACTTTTTAAAAATATGTTAACGATAGAGGCAATAACTATACCAATTAATCCCATAAATAGGAAACGTCCTAAACCAGATAAATCACGTTTTGTCGTATAGCCATAAAATGCTAGTGCACCAAACATACCAGCAGTGATAAAGAATACACTTGCAATTGAAGATGAAGTATAAACTAGAAAATAAATAGAGAACGTACAACCATTTAAAACTGAATACAGCATAAATAATGTTGTCGCTGCCGCACCTGATAAACGATTTATCAAACCAGAAATAACAAACACTAATCCGAGTTCAGCTATCAACAAAACCCACATCATGTTATATAGTACATTTAGAAGCTGTATATTTGTCGATGCATACCACGCAATAATTGCCGTTAAAAGCAAACCGACCGTCATCCATCCATAGACATGACTCATATATGTTTGTACACGGCTACCAGACTGTTCAATAATTGAACCATTAGGAGTATATCCTGCCATTCCTTACCTCTCATTAAAAATTAATTGAAATAACGCTACTATTATATAGTAAATAGTAATTAATACCATTTTTTCAATGCATCAACATCAGATTTTTTTGCTTCAACCCAATTATTACCATTAATAGTATTTTCTTTCTTCCAAAATGGCGCTTCATTTTTTAATATATCCATAATAAACTCAGCCGCAGCAAATGCATCTGAGCGATGTGCACTACTCACGCCCACGAACACAATTTTTTCATTGGTCTTAATTTCACCCACTCGGTGAATGACAGCGACTCGACTCAATTGCCAACGTTGTCTAGCTTGAACAACAATATTGTTTATTACCTTTTCTGTCATTCCCGCATAATGCTCCAAATAAAGTCCAGAGATCTTTTTTTCTGCACTACGAACTTTACCAATAAATGTCACTACAGCGCCATCTTGTGGTAATTCAGAAAGCCAGTTAATCATTTCATTAGTATTAATCAATTCATCGTCAATTTTAATTAGATCCATTTTATCCTCCCGTTACGGGCGGGAAAAATGCAATTTCATCGCCTGATTGAATAATATAGTTAACATCAGCGAATGTTTGATTCACTGCACATAATACTGTTTTTTCTTTTAAAGCTAATGCCCACTTATCCCCGCGTTGACTTAGTTGTTCAATAAGTTCGGAAATAGACCATTGTTCGGCATTTACTTCAATAGTATCTGTTCCAACTAACTCTCTGGTTTGAGCAAAAAAAATAATTTTATTCATGATTTTCTATTTCTATGTTTCTGCAACAAAATCATCGGATTTTCCACCGGTTTTTGATAGCAACCTTACTTGTGTTATTACCATATCTTTCTGTACAGCTTTACACATATCATAAATGGTTAATGCGGCAACCGAGGCAGCAACTAACGCTTCCATTTCAACGCCGGTTTGCCCATTTAATCGGCAAAAAGATTCAATTCTTATACAACTATTATCGATATCTGCTTGAATATTGATCTCAATTTTAGTTAATAATAATGGATGACATAAAGGAATGAGTTCCCAAGTCTTTTTTGCAGCTTGAATCCCGGCAATTCGGGCTGTTGCAAAAACATCACCTTTATGATGTTTTCCTTGAAGGATCATATTTAATGTTTTTTCATTCATTAAAATTATTGACTCTGCTTTTGCTTCTCGCGTTGTTATTTCTTTTGCTGAGACATCAACCATGTGCGCATCACCACGCTGATTAATATGTGAAAATATCTCTGACATATTTTATTCCTTTTATAGTCATAAAAAATCCGATAAGATCAAGATAACAAATTTTACAACTTGAAACCACTTTTCAATTTTGATAAATATTCTTTATATATCAAAATTAGATTTCATGGCGTAGCTTTTGCGAGTTTATTCAATTTTACGTACAATACGAATTTAATTTAACCATTGATGTGATTTTTCATGCTTATCGCTCATGTAGCTTTACCTGTACCATTACACCAACTTTATGATTATCAATTAACTATGCCTGCTCAAATTGGTATGCGGGTCAAGGTTCCTTTTGGGTATCGAGATGCTATTGGTATTATTGTTAGTATCGATAAACATACCGATGTTGATATTAGTCATTTGAAATCCATAAAATCAATTGTTGATGAAACACCCGTATTTAATGAGTCAATATGGCAATTATTAAATTGGGCAGCAAGTTATTATCATTACCCAATAGGTGAGGTGTTATTCCATGCTTTACCCATTTTATTAAGACAAGGGCGAGCAGCAAGTAAAGATGAAATTAAGAGATGGCAATTAACTGAGCTTGGTAATGAGTTCAATATTGACTCAATGCCTCGTGCAACCAAACAAAAACAACTATTATTAGCCTTAAAAAATAATACGCTACAAGAAACCGACTTCAATTCAGCTGTCTATCTTGCATTACAGAAAAAACAGTTAATAGAACAAGTCCGTTGTTTACCAGAAAGTAATGAATGGCAAACTTGCTATACAACAAATACAACGTCAATTGAGCTCAATGCACAGCAATCAAATGCCATACAAAGCGTCAATAAACAGTTAGATAGTTTTAACGTATTTCTACTAGAGGGAGTAACTGGCTCAGGTAAAACCGAAGTCTATTTAAATATTTTATCTTCTGTATTATCAATAGGTAAACAGGCACTGGTTTTAGTACCTGAAATTAGTCTGACACCACAAACAATTGCACGATTTAAACAACGATTCAATGCACCGATTGATATTTTACACTCTGGATTGTCTGCTAAAGAAAGACTTAGCGTATGGTTAAGAAGTCGAAATGGTGAAAATGCCATTGTCGTTGGAACCCGATCATCACTTTTTACACCATTTAAAGATTTAGGTATCATTATTATCGATGAGGAACATGATAGCTCTTATAAACAACAAGAAGGTTGGCGCTATCATGCCCGAGATTTGGCAATAATCCGAGCCAAAATTGAAAATGTGCCGATTTTGTTAGGTTCTGCAACACCTTCCCTTGAAACGCTCAAAAATGCTTTCTATCACAAATATCAGTTACTACAGCTTACAGAAAGAGCGGGTAATGCAACGTTGGCTAAACAGTCTATTTTAGATATTCGAGGCTTAACGCTTGAAGCGGGGCTATCAAAGCCATTAATTGAGCAGATACAGAAACATTTAACTAATAATAATCAAGTCATGCTCTTTTTAAACCGACGTGGTTTTTCTCCATTATTGATTTGTCATGACTGTGGTTGGATTGCAGAATGTCCTCGTTGTGACAGACCCTATACTTATCATCATAAACAGCATAAATTAAGTTGTCACCATTGCGATACACCACGAGCTGTTCCTCAACAATGCCCTAAATGTGGCTCGACTCACCTTGTACCAATTGGATTTGGGACAGAACAGCTGGAAAAAAAGCTCGAAGTTTTATTCCCCAATATTAAAATTAGTCGTATTGACCGCGATACAGTCAGTAAAAAAGACGCGTTGAATAATTATTTACATGATATTCATCAAGGTGGTGCTCATATCTTGGTTGGTACTCAAATTTTAGCAAAAGGGCATCATTTTCCTGATGTTACCTTGGTCGGAATTATCGATGTAGATGGCGCTTTATTTTCAAGTGATTTTAGAGCGACCGAAAGATTCGCCCAAATTTATACTCAAGTTTCTGGTCGTGCAGGTCGTGAAAAAAAAGCAGGCGAAGTTATTTTACAGACTTATCATCCAGATCATCCACTTCTTAATATTTTATTAAATGAAGGATATCAGAAATTTGCAAGCGTAACGCTACAAGAACGTCAAATAACGCAGTTACCTCCTTTTAGCTATCAAGTACTGATCCGTGCAGCGGATCGTAATAATCGTTATGCACCCATTTTTTTACAAAAAATTCATGATTGGCTAAAAGTAAACTGCGATTCAGGTTTATGGCAACTTGGCCCGATGCCTGCAAATCAGGCCAAAAAAGCAGACTACCATCGATGGCAATTACTTTTACAGCATAATAATCGAACCTTACTTCAACAAATATTGGATGAGTTACTCATTATTATTCTAAATTGGAATGAAAGTTCAAGAGTTAGATGGAATATCGATGTAGATCCCGTTGAAGCTTAACTCAAAAATTTCCACCAATCAAAATTGGTGGAATATACATGATTATAATGTTATTTTTCCTGCATTTTTATCTAATGTCGCTTGACCTATACCCGATACTTCTTTAAGTTGTTCTATCGAAACAAATGGACCATATTTTTCACGGTATTCAACAATTTTTATGGCTTTACTTTTACCTATTCCTGTTAATATCTTCGTTAATTCTTCTGCCGTTGCTGTGTTTATATTTACCTGAATAATTTGCTTTTGTTCTTGTTTAACTGATTCTTGTTTCGTTGTTTCTACTGTAGAAGAATCAGCCAAAGACATTGTTGAAAAAGCAAGTGTGGATAGTAAAATTGATAATAGTGAAAATAACTTCATTTAATTAACCTCTAAAATAGTTACGCAACAAATTTGCGTTATCACTATCTCAGAAACATAACTAAAAAAAATTTATATAGCATAAAAATGAGAAAAGCCACGTAAGTGGCTTTTAATGTTAACATCCTTTTCTCAAATTATTCGAGATACGTCACACATTTTAATTTGGCATAATCTCAATTTTAGCTTGAGAACGAATATCGTCTGTTAATGAAAAATAAGTATTTTGGAATAACATCGGTAATAAACTTGATGAAATATCAGTTTGTTCTTGTGAATTTATCACATCCGTTAATACGGCAATATAAGCATTTTTACTGTTGATATATTCTACGCCATATACGCGTTTGTTCGTTACAGAAGGGACGAGATTAAATACCATATCAACAACTTTTTTATCAAGTTCAGTTGAGTTTCTATTTAACGTATAATTTTGAGTGAACTGAATATTAGGCGAATTCCCTTTTTCATTTAATTCTTTAACAATTCCATCTACTTTTGAATTAAAACGCTCTTCTAAAATATTATTATAAAGTTTACTGTGAATTTCATCTTTTACTTCATCAAAGGTTGCAATACCTTCAGGTTTATAGTCAATGACTTGTATAACAAAATCAGACATACCCATGTCTCGACCAACAGGTATCATATCGGAAACTTTATTTGTCGCTTTACCTTCTTCAATCATTTCGTTTCCAAAAGCAACATCTTTTAATTCAGGATAACGTAAAATAGAATTAGGATCATTATAATAAGTCCAATCTGATTCTTTAACTATCAGACCGGCTTCTTTTGCAATAGCATCAAGATCGTTCGGCTGATTACTTAGTGCTGAAATAATTTTGTTTTCTTTGTTTTCGAAAGCATGATTTACTCGTTCATTCATTAATTTTGATTTGATATCAAATTTTGCATAATCAAAATCCATGGTTTTCGCTTCTTGTAAATCATCTAATTTCACGATTAAATAACCACCATTAACCGCTATAGGTTTAGATATCTCTCCAACTTTTTGTAAATTGGCATCCTTAAACTCTTGCGGTAAAGAATCATCATCAGCAAACCAACCTAATGAACCATTTTTGCCATAAGGTGATTCATTATCTTTATTCTGATCAATATTTTTTATTACCGTTGCAAATTCTGCCCCTGTAGAAAGGTCTTTTATGATATCTTCAGCTTGATTTTGATTTGTTACAAAAATAACACTAAATGATTTTTTTGCTGGGAATGTATAATCTTTAATATGTGAATTATACTCTTGTTTTACTAAATCATCGGTAATTTCAGCTTCATTTAAATAATCTTGTTTAGCATTAACAATATATTTAAATTTAACTCTTTCTTTTTTGAAGTATAAATTTTTATTTTCATCATAATACTTTTGTTCTTCTTCGGTTGAAATTTTTACATCATCCATATTGATTATTGAAGAATTAATTGGAGAAACATAAACTTTTCTTGTTTGATTTTCTAGTAACGATACTTCAGAATCAACGGGTAAAGAAAATTCACTATAAACAAGCGTATTCATCAATTGTTGTTGTTGTAAAAGTGTTCTTAAATTTTCAGCATAACTATCGGGTGTATATCCATTTGCCGCAAGTGTATTCAAATATTTCTGATTATTAAATTTACCGTTTTCAAAAAACACTTTTTCTTTGCTTATCGTTTCTTTAATTTTAGCATCGCTAACATGGATATTTAGATCCTTTGCTAATTTATAGGCTAAATAATTATCAATTAGACCTGAGAGTACTTCTTGACGAATTTGGTTAATGAAAGCACTATCACCCATCGCTCTGGATGTTTGTTGTTTTGCTATTGCTTCGAATTGAGCTCGACTTATCCCCTCTCCGTCGACTTTAGCAACATACAATTGTTCATCTCGTACGCTATTACCACCAAAACCAAAATAACCAACACCTGTGAATATAAAACTGATGATGATTATTGCAAAAATAATTTTAACAGCTACATGATTTGCCGCTGCTCGGATTGTTTCCATCATTTCTTACGATTCTCCATAAAATAACGTTGAATCTTGCAAGTATAGCATAATTAGTAAAATAGGCTATTATCAGAATGTTAAGCGAAAAAAAAAGATCAACCAGATGTTGATCTTTTTTAAAATGGGCAATTAATTTAAATGCGTAGGAACTTCAACACTACTCTTTACTTTTTTAATTGCTTTTTTAGCAGGTTGTTTTAAATTCACCTTTTTGGTTACAGGTTCCATCCCAAATGGATTATTTTGAAGTGCGATGGTAATCACTTCATCAATCCATTTTACAGGTCTGATTTCAACTTCTGATTTGACATTTTCAGGAATCTCTTCAAGATCTTTGATGTTGTCCATCGGAATAAGTACCGTTTTAATACCACCTCGATGAGCTGCCAGTAATTTTTCTTTCAAACCACCAATCGGTAATACTTCACCGCGTAAAGTGATTTCACCTGTCATTGCTACATCAGAACGAACTGGATTGCCAGTCAATGTTGAAATTAGCGAAGTACACATAGCGATACCTGCACTTGGCCCATCTTTTGGCGTTGCTCCATCCGGAACATGAACATGAATATCCCGCTTTTCATAAAAATCGCTATTGATACCCAATTTTTCTGCTCGTGATCGTACTACGGTTAATGCTGTTTGAATAGACTCTTGCATAACATCACCTAGTGAACCTGTATAGGTAAGTTTACCTTTACCGGGTACACTAATTGATTCAATTGTTAATAAATCACCACCAACTTCTGTCCAAGCTAAACCTATAACCTGTCCAACTCGATTTTCATTATCGGTTTTTCCATAATCAAAGCGTTTTATTCCTAAAAAATCACCTAAATTACTTTCAGTTACTGAGATTTTTTTCAATTTACTATTTAAAGCCAATTGTTTAACAACTTTACGGCAAATTTTTGCAATTTCTCGCTCTAAGCTTCGAACACCAGCCTCACGAGTATAATAACGAATAATGCTAATAATTGCAGAATCATCGATGTTAATCTCTCTGGCTTTCAAACCATTATTTTCCATCTGTTTTGCAATTAAATGCTGTTTAGCAATATTTAATTTTTCGTCTTCTGTATATCCAGAAAGTCGAATAACTTCCATTCTATCAAGCAATGGAGCAGGTATGTTCATTGAATTTGCTGTTGCAACAAACATTACATCAGACAAATCGTAATCAACTTCCAAATAGTGGTCACTAAATGCATTATTCTGTTCTGGATCAAGGACTTCTAGCAATGCCGATGCAGGATCCCCACGCATATCTGATGCCATTTTATCAATTTCATCTAACAAAAATAATGGATTTTTAACCCCTACTTTTACCATACGTTGGATTAGTTTTCCTGGCATAGAGCCAATATAAGTACGTCTATGTCCACGAATTTCAGCTTCATCACGAACACCACCCAGTGCCATACGAACATAATGACGTCCTGTCGCCTTCGCAATTGACTGACCTAATGAAGTTTTCCCCACACCTGGAGGACCAACTAAGCATAATATAGGACCTTTTACTTTATTTACTCGCCCTTGAACTGCTAGGTACTCTAAAATTCTGTCTTTAACTCTTTCAAGACCATAATGATCTTTATCAAGCGTTTTTTGGGCAGCTTCAATATCCTTTTTGACCTTGCTACGTTTAAACCAAGGAATTTGGATCATCCAATCAATATAACCACGAACAACTGTCGCTTCAGCAGACATTGCTGGCATCATCTTAAGTTTATTCAGTTCAGCTAATGCTTTTTCTGTAGCCTCTTTTGGCATTTTTGCTTTAGTAATTTTGGTTTTTAGCTCGTCATATTCATCAGGCTTATTATCAATATCACCTAATTCTTTATGAATAGCTTTGATTTGTTCATTTAAGTAATATTCTTTTTGCGCTTTTTCCATTTGTTGTTTAACGCGCTGACGAATATTTTTTTCAACTTGCAACAAATCTATTTCAGCTTCCATCATTGCAATCAGCAATTCAAAGCGTTTTTCGAGATCCGCTGTAACCAAAATTTGTTGTTTCTGTTCAACTTTTAAAAATAAAGTGGCTGCTATCGAATCTGAAAGTTGTGATGGCTCTTTAATCAAGCGAATAGAATCAACAACTTCTTGAGTAATCTTTTTGTTAAGTTTTGAATATTCTTCAAAATTTGATAATACAACTCGTACCAGTGCTTCATTTAAATTTTGTGCACTTTTTTTCTCTTTGAGCGGCTTTATATTTGCTATTAGAAAATCATCGTCATTATGATCAACAATATCTAATATTTTGGCACGCTCTACCCCCTCAACTAAAACTTTTACAGTACCATCTGGTAATTGCAGTAACTGCAAAATATTAGCAATAGTGCCGATTTCATATAAATCTTCAACATCAGGGTCATCTTGTGATGGATTTTTCTGGGTGACAAGAAAAACTTGTTTATCCATTTCCATTGCGCTTTCAAGGCAACGTATTGATTTATTTCGTCCGACAAAGAGAGGGATTACCATATGTGGGAACACAACAACATCACGTAATGGCAAAATAGGCATAATCATTTGTTTAGTTTGTTTTGTTTTCATTTTGTTCTCTCTAGTAGTACAAACCTATTAGGTAGATATTGGGATTGTTTTGAGATATTCAAGCCTATTTTATTATTGTTTATAATATTTTATTCCTTAATAATTCTGACAATCTTAATTATTTATAATTTTATTTGATATTAGACTACACTAAATGTTACTAACTGCCATTTTAATAGCAGCTAGTTGTTATAATTAAGCAGAAGCTCAGTATTATCTTTATACACTAATTTAGGTGATTGAGATTTTTCTACTGTTTCCTTTTCAACTATGACTTGTTTAATATTCTTCTCAGATGGTAAATCGTACATGGTATCTAATAAAATATTTTCAACTATTGAACGTAAACCACGAGCACCTGTTTTACGTTGCATTGCTTTTACCGCAATAGATTCAAGTGCTTCATTAGAAAACTCAAGTTCAACACCGTCTAAATCAAACAATGCCTGAAATTGTTTAGTTAACGCATTTTTGGGTTCAGTTAAAATGCTAATTAATGCTTTTTTATCAAGTTCAGACAATGTACCTATTACAGGTAATCGACCTATGAATTCTGGGATTAAGCCAAATTTAACTAGGTCTTCAGCCTCTATTTGAGCAAATAACTCTGATTCTGTTGCCTTATTTTTGATACTTTTTACATTTGCACCAAAACCGATACCAGTATTTGTTGATACACGATTTTCAATTACTTTGTCCAGACCACTAAATGCTCCACCACAGATAAAGAGTATTTTAGAAGTATCAACTTGTAAAAACTCTTGTTGCGGGTGTTTACGACCACCTTTTGGTGGAACTGATGCAATTGTACCCTCAATAATTTTCAATAACGCTTGTTGAACACCTTCTCCAGATACGTCACGTGTAATTGAAGGGTTATCAGACTTACGTGAGATCTTATCGATTTCATCTACATAAATTATGCCTCGTTGTGCCTTTTCAACATCATAATCACAATTCTGCAATAATTTCTGAATAATGTTTTCAACATCTTCACCGACATATCCTGCTTCCGTTAAAGTTGTGGCATCAGTCATGGCAAAGGGTACATCTAAAAAACGAGCTAATGTTTCAGCCAATAGTGTTTTACCACTACCAGTTGGACCAATTAATAGAATATTACTTTTACCTAATTCAACATTTCTTGGATTAGAATAGCTACGTAATCGTTTATAATGATTATATACCGCAACGGATAAGACTTTTTTAGCTCGGTCTTGTCCAATCACATATTCATCAAGATGTGCTCGAATCTCATGAGGAGTAGGTAAAGGTTTACTAACAAACTCTTCATGTGAAAGAAAATTCTTAGTCTCTTCTTTCAAAATATCATTACACAATCCAATACATTCGTTACAGATATAAATAGATGATGGTCCTGCAATGAGCTTACGAACTTCATGCTGGCTCTTACCACAAAAAGTACAATAAAGTAATTTTTCGGAATCTGTTTTGTTCACTTTAACCACCTACCTAGTCTTTTATTAAGATCGTTTGCTATATATGGCATCAACTAAACCATATTCAACTGCCTTTTCAGCAGACATAAAATTATCCCGATCAGTATCTTTTTCAATTACACTTATATCTTGCCCAGTATGCATAGCCATAATTTTATTCAGACGACTTTTTACTTGTAAGATCTCTTGAGCATGGATTTGAATATCTGAAGCTTGACCTTGAAAACCACCAAGTGGTTGGTGAATCATTACTCGGGCATTCGGTAAACAATAACGTTTACCTTTTGTACCAGCTGTTAAAAGTAATGAGCCCATTGAACAAGCTTGCCCTAAACAAATTGTACTGACATCCGGCTTTATGAACTGCATGGTATCATAAATAGCCATTCCCGCTGTCACCACTCCACCAGGAGAATTAATATATAAATGGATATCTTTTTCAGGATTTTCTGCTTCTAAAAATAACATTTGAGCAATGATAAGATTAGCCATATTATCTTCAACTTGACCAGTTAAAAATATAATTCGCTCTTTTAATAATCGCGAGTAAATATCATAAGCTCTCTCACCTCGAGAACTCTGCTCAACAACCATTGGAACTACGCTCATAAATGGCTCTAAAGGCATTTTTATCTCCTTACTAACAAAATAGCCCAAACAGATAATCCTTATTTGGGCTTTTAAATAATCTTTTTAAGATGTATACAGTAAAATAGACTAAGCTACTTGCTGATTCATTAATTCAGAGAATGAACAATTTTTATCCGTTACTTTTGCACTTGCTAATAAAAGATCGACAACTTGATCTTCCAATGCAACCGCACGGATATTATCCATTGCTTTCTTATCTTGACGATAATACTCTATCACTTCTTTTGGATCTTCATAAGCAGTCGCAATTTCATCAATTAATGATTGCACGCGCGAATCGTCTGCTTTTAATTTATTGCTTTCGATGATTTCACCAAATAACAATCCAATACTTACTCGTCGTTTTGCTTCAGCTTCAAATAATTCTTTTGGTAGTTCCATAGGCTGTTTTACATTACCACCAAAACGCGATAAAGCTTGTTGACGTAATACATCAATCTCGCGATCAACCATTGCATTAGGAACGTCAATTTCGTTATTCTTCACTAAACCATCAATTACTTGGGTTTTAATTTTGTTACGAATTGTCGCATTAAGTTCACGCGTCATATTTTTACGAACTTCATTACGTAAACTTTCAACAGTACCATCAGCAATTCCAAAACGTTTGATCACATCACTCGTTAATTCTGGAAGTTCAAGTTCTTCGACTTTTTTCAAAGTAGCCGCAAATACAGCTGCTTTACCTTTTAAATTTTCAGCGTGATAGTCTTCAGGGAAAGTTACATTGATTTCAAATTCATCACCTTCTTTGTGACCAATAATCGCATCTTCAAAACCAGGAATCATTCGCCCTTGACCTAAAACGAGAACGAAGTCGTTAGCTTTGCCACCTTCAAATTCTTCACCATCAACTTTACCAATAAAATCTAACGTTACACGATGTTGCTCTGCAGCTGCCTGCTCAGTTGCTTTCCATGTACCTTGTTGTTTACGTAAAGTTTCAATCATGGTTTCAACGTCAGCATCTTCAACTGTTGCAACAGGTTTTTCAACTTCAATTTTATCTAAATTTTTAACTTCAATTTCAGGATAAACTTCAAATTCAACAGTGTAAGTATAATCTTCACCATCTTTATACTGCGTCGGTGTATATGTTGGAGCTCCGGCTGGATTGAGTTTCTCTTTAATAATCGCATCCACAAAGTTTTTTTGCATTAAATCACTTAATGCTTCTTGTAAAATAGAAGCCCCATAACGTTGTTCAACGAGTTTTAAAGGTACTTTTCCTTTACGGAAACCATCAATACGTACTTTTTTTGCAGTATCAATGAGTTCTTTATTAATAGCTTTTTTTATTTCATCAGCTTTAATCGTGATTGACAAACGTCGACTTAAACCTTGAGTTGTTTCTACCGAAACTTGCATCTTTATACCTCGGAATTATTGAATATATTTTGCTCATAAATACATTAAACGTGATAATTGAGCTTTAAAAATTTATAAATAGGCAGGCATTATACCGACCGAAACCGTCTACGTCGAGCTATTTAATAGTTTCTTCTCAAGCGATTTCAAGCGTTTATTCATTTCGTCAATATGTAAAACTAATGAAGCTGTTTTTCGCCATACTTTGTTTTCCTGCAATGGAATACCTGACGAATAGACACCCGGCTTCGTGATAGGACGCATTACCATTCCCATACCGGTAACAGTAACTTGATCGCAAATTTCCATATGCCCGTTTATTACACTTGCTCCACCAATTAAACAATGACGACCTACTGTTAGGCTTCCTGCCATGATAACACCACCCGCTATTGCGGTATGATCACCAATAATGTCATTGTGTGCAATTTGACATTGATTATCAATGATAACACCATTTCCAATAATAGTATCATCAAGTGCACCACGATCTATAGTGGTCGATGCCCCAATCTCAACATTATTGCCTATAACAACTCGCCCTAATTGAGGGATTTTAATCCATACCCCTTTATCATTAGCATAACCAAATCCATCTGCGCCAATGACAGTTCCTGATTGAACTAAACAATTATCGCCAATAACACAATTGTGATATACAGACACATTAGCCCATAATTTTGTACCAGCACCTATTGTTGTATTTTTACCAACAAAACAACCTGCGCCTATAATACAATTATCACCTAATTTTACCCCACTTTCGATAATGGCATTCGCTCCAATAGAGACATTTGAACCTAATTGAGCTGTTTCATCAATAACAGCTGATGGTGCAATATCTTTTGCCGGTACCGGTGTAGTATCAAGAAACTGAGCTAATTTCGCATAAGCAAGATAAGGATTGTTTACTATCAGTGCTGCTCCTTGCCAATATTCCAAACACTCTTCGGTCATTACGACAGCTGATGCTTTACAATTTGATAAGTTATCTTTTAATTTTTTATCAGCCAAAAAAGTGATCTGTCCTGATACTGCACTTTTCATTGATGCTAAACCGGTGATAGTTAAATCACCATCACCGTGTAATTTCGCATCAAGATGCTTTGCTAGTTGCTCTAAACGACAAGCTAACATTAATTTTTGACCTTTTCCAATACTTTTTCAGTAATATCAACGGCATCAGAAGCAGACAATGCAGCTTCAGCTTTTAAAATAAGATCGTATTTTTCAGTTGCTACAATACTTTTAACTGCTTCTTGAATTTTGACTAATAATTTTTCAGCTTCTTCTGTTTCACGTTTACGGTATTCAATAGAAAATGCTTTCGCTTTACTTTCAAAATCAGAAATTATTTTATTTAATTTGTTTTTTTCAGATGCAGAAAGTGTTGGTCCTTCTTTTTTTAGACGAGCATTCGCATCTTTAGCTTTGGTTTCTAACTCCTGCATTGATTTAATTTTTGAATCAAATTCTTTATCTAAAGCCTTACCTACAGTTTCACGTTGAGGCATACGTTGTAGTACAGACATAACATCTATAACACCAATTTTTACTTCTGCACTTGCCATACCTGAAAACAGTATTACTGCACTAAGACCAATAATCGAAATAATTTTTTTCACTTTTTTCACCTTGTGTTTTACGTTATCACAACATGTTATTACCATGTTGAACCTATATTAAATTGGAATTGTTGTGAGGAATCACCATCATACTTCTTAATTGGTACAGCATAAGAAAAGACTAATGGTCCTAACGGAGACATCCACTGGACAGCAAAACCAACAGATACTCGAATATCAGAGAAAGAACTGTAATCAGGAATGTTATGTCCTTTTAAATCCCACTCAGTATCCCAAACAGTACCCGCATCAACAAATAAAGATGTTCGAATACTATCTGAATATTTTTCACCAACAAAAGGAGTTGGTACAATTAATTCCGCGCTCGCAAATGCTAGTGCATTACCACCAACGGAATCTTTCGATTCTGTACATCCAGCTGTATTACTCAAATCAGTACAATAGTTTTTATTAAAATATACTGCTTTAGGACCAACCGTATTTGATTTAAATCCTCTTAGGATTGAAGAACCGCCGGCATAGAAGTTTTCATAAAATGGTAATTCTTTTCCACCAAAACCGCTTCCATAACCTAATCGACCTCGAGTTAAGAACACCCAATTATGATCATTATCGATTGGTAGATAGTATGAAGCATCAGCTACCACTTTATAGAATCGATTCTCAAATATTGGCGCTGTGATTTTGGCATTTGCGTTTAATTTCAAACCTTCGGTAGGAAAGTAACCACGATCAAGCGAGTTATAGGTCCAATTCGCATTCAATAATAAATCATTGGTATTATAAGTCATTGAGTTTTTATTTTTGGTTTTTTCACCCATTGAGTCAAAATAACGCCACATTCCATATTGAGGTCGCATATCTGATAATTTACGATTTGCAAATTCAGTCCCAAAACGAACAAAGTTATTTTCACTAATTGGGAACCCTAAATTTGCCGCTGCACCCCATACTTTACTTGAATAGACAGATTCATCGTCATCACTATCTGCTTTATAGGTATTATAATAGACGCTTCCACCTAAACTAACACCATCAATAGTAAAATATGGATTTACAATCGATATTGAAGCGGTTTTATCTGTATCGGTAGTATTGATATCAAATGAAACACTATTACCAGTACCTAACCAGTTATCTTGAGAGATACCAGCATTGAAACTAATACCACTATCAGAACCAATACCTATACCAAGTTTAATACTACCTGTATTACGTTCAGCAACTTTATAAGTCACATCTACCTGATCATCAATTCCTGGAACACGCTGCGTTTCAACTTCAACTGTCTCAAAAAAACCTAATCGATTTAAACGATCTTTTCCTAATTCAACTAATCCATTACTTAGCCAAGCACCTTCCATTTGACGAAGTTCACGACGAACAACACCTTCACTGGTTACCGAATTTCCTTCAATGTTGATATTACGGACATAATAACGTTGTCCAACATCAACTATAACATTCAATTTTACTGTGTGTGCTTTATCATCCATTTCAGGTTGAACAGAGACTTTTGGATAAGCATAACCAAAATTAGCGAGAAGTTGTTTAATTTTATCTTCAATTTCTGTCACTTTTTTGCCACTATAAAGTTCACCAATAGCGACTCGCTCATTAGCTATTTGAGTAATAGCGTCTTTATGCCCAGCAAAATTACCTATAAAGTCTAAGTCAGAGAGTTTATATTGATCACCTTCGTGAATATTGATGGTAACGTAGATACCTTTTTTATCCGGCGTTAAACTTACTTGCGTTGATTCAATATTAAACCGTGCATAACCACGATTTAAGTAAAAGCTTTGTAATTCATCTAAATCAGAAGCTAACTTTTGTTTTTGGTATTTGCGATCACCAAAAAAGTTCCACCACGGCACATGATCACGCAACGAAAAACGAGAAACAAGTTCTTCAGAAGAAAAAGCATTAGCACCCACGATATTAATTTGGTCGATTAAAGCTGATTTACCTTCAGCCACAACCAGTTTTAGGTCAACTCGATTGCGAGATAATGGTGTTACAACAGCTTTAATGCGTGCATTGTACTTACCAACACTATAATAAAAATCCTCTAGCCCCTTTTCCATCGCAGAAAGCATGGTTCGATCAAGCGCATCACCTTCTCGAATTCCTGAACTATCAAGGTTCTTTTTGAGCATTTCATCTTTGATGGATTTATTACCAGAAAAGCTAATGCTTGCAATTGTTGGACGTTCTTCGACACTGATAATTAAAACATCACCATCACGAGATACAGTGACATTGTCAAAATTACCACTAGCATAAAGCGATTTGATAATATGTCCTACATCAGATTCACTGATATAATCCCCTTCTTGAACGGGTGTTTCAAGTAATGCTGCACCTAAAGTTACGCGTTGCAAACCTTCAAATCTGATGCCTTTAACCACGAATTCATCAACACAAAATGCATTGGAACTGTATACTGCTGTTGTACTAAACAGCAAAGATGCTATAAGTAATTTATTTATTTTTTTCATTGTAAATGTTTATAACCTCATTCCATCACAATCGTAAAACATCATTAAATAGTGCAATTCCCATTATTACAATTAATAAAACAAATCCAAGACGATAAAATCTTTCTTTTGCTTTATCTGATAAGCTTTTACCTGTTATTTTTTCAAAAAATAAAAAAATAAGGTGACCGCCATCTAACATTGGTAATGGAACAAGATTGATTACACCTAAGCTTATACTGATAAATGCTAGAAAATATAAGTAAGGCGTAAAACCATAACTTGCTGTTTGCCCTGCGCTTTTTGCTATTGTTATTGGTCCAGATAAATTATTAAGACCAATAACACCTGTTACCAACTGATAAAAAGAACGAACCGTTAACTGAGTAGTTAACAACGTCTGCTCTAATCCTTTGCTAAATCCTGCTAAAAATCCATACTGCTTAATGATGGCTTCCGAAGTAGGATATAACCCAGCGATACCTTCTCCATTAGCCTGAATTACCGGCTTAAGTTCCAAGTAAAGGTATTGATTATTACGCTCAACTTTTAATCTTATTTGATTACCTTTTTTTATTATAGCGGAAAAATCATTCCAATCTACAAATGGGTGATTATTATAACTTATTATTTTATCACCAACCTGCAATCCTGCTTTTTCTGCCGCAGAATTAGGTACAATTTTACTCATAATTGGATAAATTTCCAGTGTTTTAGGTATAAAACCAAAGGTCTTTATCGCAGATTCTTTTTCAATATCAAAACGCCAATGACTGATATCAACGTTTTTTGAAACTTCTTTTGAGTTATTATAACCATTATTATCGATATAAGTTAATGTAACATTTTTCTGACCAAGAACAGAAATTAATGCTAAATTTACATCATTCCAACTTTCTATGCTAATTTGATTAATCTTTTTTAACTCAGCGCCTGACGGTATATTAACAGTCGACATTGGGGTATTGGGTATCGAACCACCGATTTTAACCGGATAGGTTACTACTCCAAGCATAAAAATAATCCAATAAAGAATAAGTGCTAATATAAAATTGGCAAAGGGACCTGCAAATATAATTGCGGCACGTTGCCAAATTTTCTTTCTATTAAAAGCTTTCTTTTCTTCGTCTGCTGTTAATTTTTTGGTACTTTCATCAAGCATTTTAACATAACCGCCAAGTGGAATCATAGCTATGACTAATTCTGTTCCACTCGAAAACTTATGCGACCAAATTTTTTTACCAAAACCAATTGAAAAACATTCAACATGTACACCGCATAATCGAGCGACGAAAAAATGCCCAAATTCGTGTACAGTAACTAATATACTGATTGTAATGATAAATAACAACAGTGACCAAAGCAAAATCTATAACCTTTTTATAATAAATGCAAAGATAATGTCGCGAAAATAGGAACAGCTGCTGTTAAACTATCGATTCGATCCAAAACACCACCATGCCCTGGAATCAAGTTTCCACTATCTTTTATTCCTGCTTCACGTTTAAACATACTTTCTGTTAGATCACCTAATGCTGACACAAATATAGCAAATAGAGAACTAATAATAAATGTTGTAAAACTTATTGTAAAAAAATTCGTTGCATAAATGATTAAGCTAATCACTACAGCAACAATTACGCCACCTAAAAAACCCTCTAATGTTTTTCCTGGTGAAACTTTTGGGGATAATTTATGTTTACCTAAACTTCTACCAACAAAATACGCACCGGTATCTGTTGCCCACACTAAAACAAAAACATACAGAAGCAAAAATGCTCCGGTATAAGAATTGGTTGGATAATTAATTGCCCTAAGTTGAATCATTCCGATAAAAAAAGGAATTAAAGTGAAAAAAGCAAAAAGCAATTTTGCAATAAAAGAATTACGCCAATATTTTGCACTATTAGGATAACTCAACACTAAAATCAGTGCTAATAACCACCAAACGATTGATAGTGACATGATTGAAATATAAATTTTTGATTTCAGCTCGATGGGAAAAGGTAAAAAATAAAGAATACCCAGAAAAACAACCACCCCTAAAGCAAAAAGCAGTTTAGATTGCTTTTTGGTAAGAGCTAAAAATTGTGCCCATTCAAAAGCAGCAAGACCACAAATTAATATAATAATATAAACAAAAATGGAAAACGGTGCATAAAATAGTGCCACAACAACTAAAGGTAAAAGTATAATGGCAGCAAGTATTCTTTGAATTAACATGTTAGTTCCTCAGTTAAAACAGCACCAAAACGACGCTCTCTCTGATTAAATTCATTAATTGCATTATCAAATTGTGTTTGATTAAAATCAGGCCAAAAAGTATCAGTAAAATAGAACTCAGCATAAGCAATCTGCCACAATAAAAAATTACTTATTCGATATTCTCCACCGGTACGAATAACTAAATCAACATCAGGAAAATCTCCCATGCTCATTTCTGCTCCTATCCGTTCTTCGGTAATTTCATCTAACCTCAACTCTCCATTTTTAACTTTTTGGGTTATTTTATGAACAGATTGCATTATATCCCAGCGTCCACCATAATTGGCTGCAATATTTAAGATTAAACCTGAATTATCTTTGGTCAAAGTTTCTGCTTTGAAAATCATTGATTGAAGTTGATCATTAAAACGTGTTACATCACCAATAATATTTAAACGGATATTATTTTTATGCAAATTTTTAGTTTCTCGATTCAATGCATAAATAAACAACGAAATTAGCGCTGAGACTTCGCTTGATGAACGCTTCCAGTTTTCACTGCTGAAAGCGTATAACGTAAGGACTTTTATGCCTATATTTGCTGCATAAGAAACTATTTCACGCACCGCTTTAAGACCAGCTCGGTGACCAAAAGCTCGTAATTGTTTTCGTTGTTGTGCCCAGCGACCATTTCCATCCATAATTATAGCCACATGACTTGGAATACATCTTTCTTTTGTCACGTTATATCTCGCATAATCTTAATCATTTTATGAATTAAACTAAATACTTTTGCCATTTTTCTAATCAACGTGTTCCATATACAACAATTGTTTTACCATGTGCGGAAATGAGATGCTGATCTTCAAGCATTTTTAAAATACGCCCTACTGTTTCACGTGAGCAACCAACAATTTGACCTATTTCTTGACGAGTAATTTTGATTTGCATACCATCAGGATGTGTCATCGCATCAGGTTGTTTAGCCAAATTCAATAATGTTTGCGCAATACGACCGGCAACATCTAAAAAAGCTAAATTACTGACTTTCTCAGAAGTCACTTGTAATCGACTTGCCATTTGACTTGCCAGTCGCATTAAAATATCGGGATTGACTTGGACAAGTTGCTTAAATTTTTTATACGATATTTCTGCAACTTCACAACTTGTTTTTGCTTTCACCCAAGCACTTCGTTCAGTTCCTTCTTCAAAAAGGCCTAATTCGCCTAAAAATTGACCTTGATTTAAATAAGACAAAATCATCTCATTGCCTTCATCATCTTTTATTAAAACGGCGACTGAACCTTTAACAATATAATAGAGAGTTTCTGCTTTTTCACCTTGGTGGATTAAGGTACTTTTTGCTGGATATTTATGAATATGGCAGTGAGACAAAAACCATTCTAACGTTGTATCCGATTGTGGTTTACCAATAATCATTCAGTCCTCTCTATACTATTTTACAATTTACAACTTGTACACTATAACAAAATTACACAATAAATTATATACTCACAATGAAGATAATCCGCATTTTATTATGGATAAATCTTTGTTATATCACTTATTATCTCTATAATATCAGGACTAAATATTTAAGTTTGATTTTTACACGATTTTTGGAAGATAACGATGAAAAATGGATTGGAAAAACTCTCTTTTTTTAAACTACCTTTTGTTCTCGCACTATCATATGTATTTTTTTCACTGATGATATTTTTATATCAAATTGGTTATAGTTATCACATGGAATTCATTATTAAAAATCATTTCACTTATTTTGTTTTCATAAAATCGATTATAATCCTCCCCTATTTTTTATTCATATTAGCGATTTCAGCTATTACACTTTATAAAATCAATATTCATAACTTTTCACAATTTAATATTATCCTTGTTTGTTTAATCGGATTATTTATCAGTATAGTTCACTATTTTATAAACTTCGATATACAAAGGATTATGTTTGAAACAGATTATGATATTTGGGTAGGCCTTTTCTTTCGAATAGTTCAAGAATGTATAATCTATTGTATTATAGGCTTATTTACCTATTATTTATTAAAAAATATGAAAAAAATTTTTAATAAAAATTATCAACCTTTTAGGATTGACAGTCAAAACAGTACCAAAATCCATCGTAATTTATTTATTATCTTTTTCTTCGCTATTCTGATTCAACTCTATTTCTTTATGATTCCAAAGGATACCAATTATTTGCAATCAGACATATCACTTGTATTTTATATAGTAGTAATATTATACATTACTATAAGTACACCTATTCCTATTTTGATGTTAAAAAATCGCTTCACAAAAACAAGTAATCAGCTTCAAGCAAAACTGATAATTAAATTAGCTTTTTTAGCAAATTTCTTGTTGTTAATTATAAGTCTTTGCTTCTCTCCAATATTTTTTGACATTTTAGTTAAAACTATATTTGGAAATCAAAGATATTGGCTATTGCTCCTTCTAATTTTGATGATTCAATCATTCTTGTGGGGAGTTACTTTAAGAATTCTAACAGGTAAAAAAATGGATTAGTGAATCTAATTTAAACACCGATTAAAACTTTTAAGAATTAATTAGTTGCAAAATATATTGACTTAATTTTAATTATCATTCAATAAACGTTGTGACAAATAGAGGTCATTGTAAGCAATATCAATGACCAATGAAATAACGATAACATCAAAAATGCTATGATTGTTCTATGATTCGCTTTAAATGTTCGGAAATCTCTTTTTGGGTTTTTAGTGTCCTAATCTGACTAAGTAAGTCTGATGCTGGCGCATAGTATTGCCGAAAATAAGCAAGCCACTGTTTAATGCGAGCTGAGTGATATAACGGTTTTACATCCTCTATCGTCGTGGTTGCGTAACGCATTAATATATTTAATACGTTTTTCCAGCTTAAAGGCGCTTCATTAAAACGTAGCATATTCGCTAAATTTGGTATAGTTAATATTCCACGACCTAGCATAATATCGCTTGTTTGGCTTTGTCTTACACAATCTTGCGCATGTTGTATAGAAAAAATCTCGCCATTAGCTATGATCGGAATATTGACCCGTTGCTTTATATTTCCAATTGTTTGCCAATCAATTTTATCGGCTTTATAACCATCCGCTTTTGTTCGACCATGGATAACCAACTCATTTGCGCCAGCAAGTGCAATGGCGTCAGCAATTTCATAACAATAAGATTTATCTGCCCAACCTAAACGAATCTTAACGGATAATATTTCGGATGTTCCCATTGCCTGTCTGACTTGCTTAACAATATTGAAGATTTGATCTGGATATTGCAATAGATATGCGCCACCATGACTACCAACAACGGTTTTAGCTGGACAACCAAAATTAATATCTACCCCATACGAGCCTAATTCAATTGCTTTAACGGCATTTTCTGCCATCCATTCGGGTGATTGTCCAAGAATCTGCACACGAACTGGAGTACCGGATGCCGTTTTGCCGCCATGATGCAGCTCGGGACAAAGTCGATAAAAAGTTCGATTGGATAATTTATGATGAGTAATGCGCACAAATTCGGTCACACAGTAATCCAATGCGTTTATTTCAGTCAAAATTTGACGGACATGATAATCAAGTACTCCTTCCATTGGCGCTAAAATAATACGATCGATGTTCATTGTGTTACCTATATTTTATGACTGTTTCCACAAACCTGACAATCTGGCTGTTTCGACAAAGAAACGTGGTTAAAATGCATACTTTTTGCATCAATCATCAGTACACGACCAACCAAAGGTTGACCATAATCAGTCAAAACTTTAATTGCCTCTAATGCCTGCATGGAACCAAACATGCCAACTAAAGGCGCCATTACCCCCGCTTCAACACAAGTCAGTTGATCTTGCCCAAACAATCGACTTAAACAGTGATAACAAGGCTCATTTGCTTGATAAGTAAAAGTCGTTAATATGCCTTCCATTCGAATTGCAGCACCTGACACTAACGGTTTTTTTATTTGGAAACAACAGCGGTTTATCTGTTCTCTCGAAGATAAATTATCGGTACAATCAATGACAAGATTATGTTGTTTTATAAGAGAAGTTAACGAAACATCATCAAGTTTCTGATTGATAGTATCGATTTCAATATCAGAATTCATTTTAATTAATGTTTGTTTCGCCACATCTACTTTCAGTTGGTTAATCGCTTGATTAGTATATAAAATTTGACGATTTAAATTAGATTCTGATACGGTATCAAAATCAACTAGCGTCAATTTACCTATACCTGCACGACTCAAATAAAGCGAAGCTGCGCACCCTAAACCGCCTAGCCCGATGATCAATACCGCACTATTTTTTAACATTTGCTGTTTATCGATATCAAAGCCTAGTAAGGAAATTTGCCTGTCATAACGAAGTAATTCTTGATCGGTTAGTGCTAGCATAGGGAATCATCATCGTGATTAATCATAAAGAATCTATTATAGCAGAAACTTGGCACAGCATTGTGCCAAGTCATAAACATTATTTATCAAAACTCGCTAAAAAGCTTAAATACTCGTCTTTAGTCATAAGAGGTTTATAGTTTGATAATAATGCTTGGGCTGGTTTTGCATCATCATAAAGTAAATCGATAATGGTACATGCCATCATTTGAGCAGGACGGATATAAGCCATCTCTTCATCGAATACCGTATAATCTTTCCCATGTAACACACCTCTAACGGATCCTATCCACGGATGACTAACAGGCATGATATGCGATAAATCGCCCGTATCCGTGCTACCGGTCATATGCGGTGCAACCGACACATTTTCCTCGCCAATTAACGCTTCAGCATTTGACTTCAAAAAAGCATTTAAGGTTGGATTATTTTGCAATGGGAGATAACCCGGTAAATCTTTAATTTCACAAGTTGCCCCTACAGCCATTGCCCCAGCTTTTAATGCCTGATTAATTCTTTCATTAGCATCAATCATTGCCGGAACATTACCCGCTCGAACATAGCTTTCCATTCTGACATCACTTGGTACAACATTTACCAAATCACCGCCTTGGGTAATGATTGGATGAAAACGAATATAATCTTTTTCCTGAAACGTTTCACGTATAGCATGAACGCCCATCATCCCCATCATTGCTGCATTTAACGCATTAACACCAGCATGAGGAGCCGCCGCCGCATGTGCAGCTTCACCTTTGTACTTGATTAATTTACCGATAAATCCATTACTTGTGGTTGAAATCTCAATAAATCCGTCTTGGCGATCGTTTGGTACGCTGGTTAAATGAATTTGAAGTGCCATATCCACATCATCAAATTCACCCCGTGAAATAAGTTCTGGTTTACCGCCAATATACTTAATTTTACCTTCTTCAATCAGACGATTACGATAAGTAATTTCAACGTATTCTTCGGCAGGTACTGCAAAAGGAACGACATCACCGGCTAAAAATTGCATCGCTCCAGAATCGATTAATCCCATGGTGACGGCCATCATATTCGCTATTTGAGCATTATGACCACAGCAGTGGGCAGCGCCAGAGGTTTCATCGGCTGCAGGATGGTCAGCACAGATAATGGCATCAAGCTCACCAATAATTGCGACACTGCATTGGCTCCCTTTTCCACCTTTTAAGCGCCCTTTCACCCCTGTTAACGCCAATTTATTTTTATAGGGTACACCAAGTTTTTCAAAAGCTTCTTCAACTTTTTTTGCGGTTTTGTGTTCTTTATAGCCCAGTTCAGGTTCAGCCCAAATTGCCTCAGCAATCGCTTTGATATCCGCTTTACGATTAGCAATAGCACTGCAAACTTGTCGTTTTAGTTCTTCTTTTGTCATACATTAAATCCTACCTAATATTAAATCACACCTTCCCACTTTAAGGTAATTTGGGCAATGATGGCGGCAAAAAGGAAAGTACCTGAAAACACCGCTAATGAAACGGGAATGATTCGCCAAGAGATACTTTTGAATAAAGCAAGATCTTTACCAATGGCTAATCCCGCGTAAGCAAGCACTGGCGTACAAACAGCAAGTAAAGAGACATTGTCAGTTATCGCAACAACTTGCTCATGAAATGGAAATATTGGTGAAGAAGCCACAGCCGCCACGACTGACACCCACAAAATAACAGGAAGTTTATTGAATACTGGCACTTTGCTTATAAAAAAACCAATAACCGATATTGCAACAAGCACAGCTAAAGCTTGTAATGACAGCATAAAATCAACATGATAACCGACTGTATTGCCAGCAGCCATGATAATTGCGACTAAAATCAATAAAAAAACCGTTTCGAAAATCTTCATGATAGTGAACTCCTTTTACTGCTTTGGAAACGAGCAAAAACATTATAGAGAAAAGAAGCAAACGGTAGTGAGAATAATGTATAAATATAAATACCAACTATACTAGACATTAAATTAGCCGTTGTTGCATAAGCTTTGATGTCACTCGCCATATTAGGATAAAGGTCACTTATCGGCGCAAGTGATGCCGCCATCATACTACCACTACCAACCCCTGCCCCCATGGCTAATGCATAAGGATGAAGAACGTCTAATTTTGCCATTATACTAGCAAGAATACTCATCCAAATCGCCCCATAGAGCGTACCACAAACATACATTGCCATGACACCACGACCTTCGGGCGAATCAAGTCCATATTTATCAGCTACAATGGCAATATTGGGTTCACGTGCAACAGAATAGGTTGCCCCGACCGCTTCACGCTTCATACCTAACATCATTGCCAACGGTAAACCGAGTAAAATAGTACCCGCAAAATGCCCTAATTCTTGGAAAATCAAAGCCAACTTGGCATCATGCAAAATCATATCAATTTTAGGCCCTACCGCAACGCCTAATTTGGCAATCAGTAACATTAACGTCACAATCATCACCGAACTAGCATGAAGCATATTTTTATGTTTTAAGATTTTTAATTTAGGAAGACTGATAAGACCACCAATAATCATGGCAAATAGCATAGGATACAACATGATAATCCAGATAGACTGCCTACCAACAAACTCACATACTAAAACAACTATCAGCGCAAGCAAGTGCACTCTATAGTCTTTTAAAATTTCCATCCTTTCACGCCTCTTTACATAAATTTCCGGTCAATAAAACTATCCATGACAGCTATTATCATAATAATTATTATTTTGCACAGCTAATATACATAACCCAGATTACTTGCGTCAACACGCATCTACCATTAAATACACATAACCAAACAATATATTTCAATGACGCAAAAATAATTAAAGAATAAATCTCAACAAATGCCTTTATAAGGACACTATTTGATTTATAATACCTCATATTTTTTTATAAGTTTGGTATTTAAACAGGATATTTTATGCGTTCAATTTATTGTGGTCATTTAACAGCATCTCATATTAATCAAGAAGTCACATTATGCGGTTGGGTCAATAAGCGTCGAGATTTTGGCGGTATGATATTTATTGATATGCGTGATCGCGAAGGGATTGTCCAAGTATTTTTTGATCCTGAATATCAACAAGCTTATCAACTTGCCAGTGAACTTCGTAATGAATTTTGCATTCAAATTAAAGGTAAAGTGAGAGCGAGACCAGAAGGACAAGCGAATAAAGATATGGCTACAGGTGAAGTTGAAATCCTAGCCACCGAACTAACAATTTTCAATCGCAGTGATGTGCTGCCACTTGATTTTAACCAAAACAACAGTGAAGAACAGCGTTTAAAATATCGCTATATTGATTTACGTCGTCCTGAAATGACAAACATCTTTAAAACCCGCGCTCAAATTACTGCATTTGTACGTAACTTTATGAATGAGCATGGTTTTCTTGATATTGAAACCCCTATGTTAACCAAAGCTACGCCTGAAGGTGCACGTGATTACCTTGTACCCAGTCGAATTCATAACGGTGAGTTTTATGCACTGCCACAATCACCACAATTATTTAAACAACTATTAATGATGTCTGGTTTTGACCGCTATTATCAAATTGTTAAGTGTTTCCGTGATGAAGATCTACGTGCAGATCGCCAACCAGAATTTACTCAAATTGATGTTGAAACTTCGTTTATGACCGCAGAGCAAGTTCGTGAAGTTATGGAGCAAATGATCCGTGAACTTTGGTTACATGTTAAAAATGTGGATTTAGGTCAATTCCCTATCATGACGTTTGCCGAAGCGATGCGCCGTTATGGTAGTGATAAGCCTGATTTACGAAATCCGTTAGAAATAATAGATGTTGCCGATTTAGTAAAAGATGTCAATTTTAACGTATTCTCTACTCCAGCAAATGATCCAAAAGGTCGAGTTGCACTACTTTGCGTACCAAACGGAGCCCAGTTAACCCGTAAACAGTTAGATGATTACACACAATTTATTTCGGTCTATGGCGCTAAAGGTATGGCATGGATTAAAGTCAATGACCGCAATAAAGGTCTTGAAGGGGTACAAAGTCCGGTTGCTAAATTCTTTAATGAAACGCAAATGGAAGCACTATTGAATCGTGCTAATGCCAAAGATGGAGATATTTTATTATTTGGAGCAGATAGTTATAAAGTTGTCAGCGATGCGTTAGGTGCTCTACGATTAAAAGTAGGTAAAGATTTAAATCTGACTGATGAAAATAGGTGGGCGGTGCTTTGGGTAGTGGATTTCCCAATGTTTGAAGAAACGGATGAAGGACTTAGTGCGATGCACCATCCATTTACATCACCAAAAGACATGACTCCGGAACAGCTTAAACAAAATCCTGAAAGCGCGATAGCTAACGCTTATGATATGGTTATTAATGGTTATGAAGTAGGTGGAGGGTCAGTACGTATTCACCGTAGTGAAATGCAACAAGCTGTGTTTTCTATTTTAGGTATAAATGAACACGATCAACACGAAAAATTTGGCTTTTTACTTGATGCGCTAAAATATGGTACACCGCCACATGCAGGACTTGCATTTGGTTTAGATAGATTAAGTATGCTATTAACAGGTACCGATAATATTCGGGATGTTATCGCATTTCCGAAAACAACAGCGGCAACTTGTTTAATGACGGATGCTCCAAGCCCAGCAAATCCTAATGCATTAGCAGAGCTTGGCATTGGAGTTAGCAAAAAATAGTGATGTTTTAATGCAAAAATTCAAAAAACCTGAATCTGTATTAGTTGTTATTTACTGTCAAAAAACTTTGCGTTGTCTTATGCTACAACGCAAGGATGATCCCAATTTTTGGCAATCAGTAACAGGTAGCATGGAAGATAACGAATTGCCAATAGAAACAGCCATTCGTGAGGTTTATGAAGAAACAGGTATTGATATTCTGGGTAAAAATCTTAATTTAATCGATACAAACCATACGGTTGAATTTAAGATTTTTCCGCAGTTTAGGCACCGATATGCGCCAGAAGTTGAAATAAATAAAGAACATTGGTTTTATTTACCACTTGAAGATGAAATAACTCCAACACTAACTGAACATTTAGCTTATCAATGGTTACCAATAGATGACGCAGCTAAAATTACTGCATCACCAAACAATCAAGAAGCCATCAATAAAATTGGTTGTTGAGGTAAAGTGTAAGGAGTTAAAATGAAGTTAAATCAGTATGTAGCTATATTGTTCAGCTTATTGCTTTTTATACCCAACAGTCAGGCAGAAATAAACTTAAAACAGTGCAAAATTTATAAAATGAACTATATCATCTTTGATGAAAGTGATTCTCAAATTGTTGAAAATATTATTGATCATCAATTATATAATCAACCTGATATACGAGAAAACACTGTCATAAAAATTTTCACTAATGATAATAGTGAGGATAGAAATTATTGGCTTGCTTCTTTTCAATTAAAAGATCAAAATTCTCTATATCTTTTTTATCAAGTTGATGAAAATAAATTTACCAATATAAATCAACAACAATTTGAAACATTATTACCTAAAATTGTTGGATGTAACGCTAATCAAGAAATCCCTATCTATAGTGAAAATTTTTACACTGATTAGTTGATAACAAAATAACTTTAACATTTAGGATGTTAAACTCGCTTTAATCTTTTAAAAAGCAGTTTAATAGGGAGTAATTATTTTATGAATTTTACCGATTTTCGTGATTTTTTAACTTATCTTGAAGAACAAGGTGAGTTAAAACGAATTACCTATCCTGTTAATCCTTATTTGGAAATGACCGAAATTGCAGATCGCGTGTTGCGTTCCCAAGGCCCTGCCTTATTATTCGAAAACCCTGTAGGTTATGATATGCCGGTGCTCTGTAACTTATTTGGAACAGCGAAGCGTGTTGCAATTGGAATGGGCCAAGAAGACACATCGCAACTTCGTAAAATCGGTGAGTTATTAGCTTTTTTGCGTGAACCAGAACCACCAAAAGGTATTAAACAATTTTTTAATGTATTACCCAAATATAAACAGATACTAAATATGCCAGTAAAACGGCGATCTTCTGCACCTTGCCAAGAACTAATTTTTAAAAATGAAGAGGTTGATTTAACTCATTTACCTATCATGCACTGTTGGCCTGATGATGTTGCACCACTTCTTTCCTGGGGACTAACCATAACGAAAGGTCCTTATAAAGAAAGACAAAATGTCGGTGTTTATCGCTTACAATTATTAGGTAAGAATAAGTTGATTATGCGCTGGCTATCTCATCGTGGTGGAGCGCTTGATTTTGCAGAATGGCAACAAACACACCCTAATGAAAAATTCCCAGTTAGTGTTGCAATTGGTGCTGATCCAGCAACCATTTTAAGTGCTGTCACACCAGTACCCGATACGCTACCAGAATATGCCTTTGCCGGTCTACTACGCAATAGTCGCACTGAAGTGGTAAAATCGCTATCCAATGAATTAGACGTACCGGCATCGGCTGAAATTATCTTAGAAGGCTATATCGATCCGAATGAATTGGCGCCAGAAGGTCCTTATGGCGACCATACTGGTTATTATAATGAGGTCGAAAAATTTGCTGTCTTTACGGTGACGCATTTAACTCGCCGAAAAGATGCGATTTATCATTCTACCTATACGGGTCGTCCACCTGATGAACCGGCCGTAATGGGACTCGCTTTAAATGAAGTCTTTATCCCTATTTTACAAAAACAATTTCCTGAAATTGTCGATTTTTATTTACCGCCAGAAGGATGTTCTTATCGGATTGCGATAGTCACCATAAAAAAACAGTATCCTGGTCATGCTAAACGAGTCATGATGGGCGTTTGGTCTTACTTACGCCAATTTATGTATACCAAATTTGTTATTGTGTGTGATGATGATATCAATGCCCGTGACTGGAAAGATGTTATGTGGGCTATTTCAACGCGTATGGATCCTCATCGTGATACTACATTTATTGACAATACGCCGATTGATTATTTAGATTTTGCTTCGCCTGTTTCAGGGCTTGGCTCAAAAATGGGATTAGATGCGACCAATAAATGGCAAGGTGAAACTCAGCGAGAATGGGGAAAAATCATCAAAAAAGACACAAAAATCGTAGCTTATATTGATGAAATATGGGATAAACTTGGCTTGTAGTTCATCTAAGTGATAAGTTATTCAGAATAACTAATCTCGTAAATTCAAAACGAAATAATAAGTATTGATGTTTTTTATCAAGAACGGCTAATGAAAAATAATTAGCAATTTCGACTAAAACAGTGTTTAAATTGAAGGATATCAACTTATTGAAATTTAATTAATTTAATACTATATACGGCTCAAAAGTTACAAAAAACTATAACAGATTTAATTATCATCTATAAATTTATTAGTATATAATTAGTATTAATGTGTTTTTTCAATTTTTTAGAAATAAGGGGTTATAGATGGACAAGGAAAAAACTGCCGCACCATCATTTCAAGATGTATTAGAATATATTCGTTTATCACGTCGTTTAAATAAATTAAAACGTGAAATCTCAGACAATGAGAAAAAAATTCGAGATAATCAAAAACGAGTATTATTACTTGAAAATTTAAGTGATTATATAAAACCAGATATGACTTATGATGAACTTCAAGCGATTATTGCTAATATGAAAAGTGATTATGATGATCGCGTTGATGATTATATTATCAAAAATGCAGAAATTTCAAAAGAACGCCGTGAAATCAGCAACAAAATGCGTAGCTACCGTTCTCACTGATACTCAAATTATTTACTCCCACTAACCAATGGGAGTAAATACTATTACAATAACTTAACCACCTGCTAGCTTAACTTTAAAGCCTTTATCTTCTAGCAATGATTTGAGTAAATCGCGTTTATCACCTTGAATTTCAATACAGCCTTCTTTAACTGCACCACCACAACCACAGCGTTTTTTAAGTTCTGCTGCTAATTTTTGCAGTTGGGCATCGTCAAAATCAAATCCTGAAATCACACACACACCTTTGCCTTTCCGTCCTGATGTTTGGCGTTGGATTCGAATAATCCCATCCCCTTTTGGTCGAGATTCTTTTACTTCAACCGATTTAATTCGACCTTGATCGGTTGAATAAACAAGTGGGTTATCAGACATCATTAAATTAACTCTTACTTAAATCAAGGGTTGATAAAATATCTTGTAATGCTGAAGAAGGATCTTCTGCTTGCGTGATTGGACGACCAATAACGAGATAATCGGAACCAGCCGCTTGCGCACGTTGTGGTGTCATAATTCGACGCTGATCATCTGGATTAGAACCGGCGGGTCTGATACCAGGCGTCACTAGCTTGAAATCACTTCCTAAGCGAGTTCTAAAACTTTGCACTTCTTTAGCTGAACAAACTACACCATCAAGCCCACAATTTTTGGCTAACAAAGCTAATTTAGTGGCTTGTTCCAAAGGCGATACATGAATTCCAATTTCTTGAAGATCAACCGCCTCCATACTGGTTAAAACAGTTACCGCAATTAAAAGAGGCGCATCTTTACCATATGGATAGAGTGCATCTTTAGCCGCTTCCATCATCCGAGCGCCACCACTAGCATGAACATTGGTCATCCAAACACCTAAATCAGCAGCTGCGTTAATAGCTTTAGCTACAGTATTTGGAATATCATGAAATTTAAGATCCAAAAAAACTTCGAAACCTTTATTCATAATCTGTTTAATAAAATCGGGGCCGGCATGCGTAAAAAGTTCTTTGCCAATTTTCAAACGACAATCGTTTGGCTCAACACGATCAATAAAATTCCATGCTGATTTAACATCAGCAAAATCAACAGCAACGATAATAGGTGAAGACATAACAGATTTATTCCTTTTATTAATAACTAATCGCTATTTTTTTTAACAAACTCATTTAAATCATTATAAAAGATTTTGGCACTTTCTTTATAGCCTTGCAAGGTTTGATGTACTAAATCTTGTCGAGCAAGCCCCTGCTTTTGCCAACTTATCACTGACTTTTTTCCACCCATTGCTGCTTGCCAATCCCAAAATAGCGTCTTTTCTGATTTTGCGACTTGTTGTTGAATATGCTTAACTAAGTTATAGGATTTAGGTATTTCATTTTCATTGATCATCGTATCTGGTGGTGAGATCAATAAAATTGAAACTTTAGGCAATAACTTCCTAATTTTACGAATATTATTTACTAAATTAGTACGATATTCATTAGCATCAAGTGTTTCATCAAAACTTTCATTCGTACCATATTCTAAAATAACCAAATCAACCTGAGAGGAAGACAACTCTTTATACCAATTTGGGCTCCATTTTTGCCATATTGTCTGCTTCGCCCCATTAGAGCCAATTGCCGAAACAGTCACTCCAGATTTTTTTTCACGTGTTAACCAAACCCCTCCGATTTCTGTATTTTCTTTTCCATTTATCACAATTGGAAGGTGGGATTTAAATGATGTAGTTTGCCAGACATCTTTTTTTGATACTGCACTATAATTAATTTTTCTTTTATAAGCATCAAGAATATTAAAAGGATTAGTCATATCTTCTAATATTTTAAAACTTATTTTCATTTGCCAAATTTGATTATCTTGTATTTTTGGCGTGATTTGAATTGTCGCGGTATCCTTTATTGGTTTAGCAATAAATCCACCCATAGGGAAATCAATATTACTTAATACTCGGCTACTTAATACTTCCCAATGTTTGCTATTCCAATTCACCCCTATATGATTTTGCCCTTTGATTGCAATAGGTGTAATCCAACCAATACCTGCATCACCATATTTTTTTTGCATTAACGTTCTAAATTCACCCGTAAAAAAATCCGCCGCTGTATGAGAATCACCAAACTGAATAATATTAATAACTTTATTAGATTTTTTATTTTTTAATAATGATTTTAATTGAGTGGCAAATTGTTTAGCATTTGGATCACCAAAATCAATCACACCAGATGAAGAACTTGGTTTACTTTCAGCTACGCTACAAGCAACTGAGAAACTCACCATAAATATCGAAATAATATATTTAAAAAATCTAATCAATTTGAGTATCCTCTAATTCTTCGATTGTGATTTGTTTCATAATAGCTTCAGCTAAGATTTTTTGACCAGTTGGAGTGAAATGAATACCATCATCAACTCTTACTTTAACTTTTTGTTTCTCAGTCTCAATAAAACTTTTAAATTCATCATAATCGCAACCTAATAATTCATTAGTTTCGAGAAAATGTTGCTGAGCTTTTTCCACTTCTGATTTATATAATTGAGTTAAATAAATCATTCCATCATTTAATTTTGGTTTACGCATGCAAGGAGGAGCTAGCCAGAGAACGTGAACATGGTTTTGTTTAGCAATTTCCAAAATAGATACGATTCGTAAACGATATTGCTCTTCCCACAATTCAGATTTAAATTTTGCGTATTTAGCATATCCCTTTACCGCAAAATCCCAAGGATCATTAGGTCCTAAAAACATCACTAACAATTTAATAGATGGATTTGCAACTAAGCTATCATTGATAGTTTTAGGCCAGTTGAAGGCTTTTGGATAAGCCAGTCCAGTGCTCTGTTTACTTAAATTAATACTTTCTATCTTATATTGTTTAAATAACATTTTTTTAACATATGGTGCAACCCCTTGCATTAAAGAATCCCCAGCAAAAAGCACCCTATCTTTCTGATTTAAGGTTATCAGTGATAACTCATCATTTTCTGAAGTCTTATACACATGCTTTTCAACCGGTTTTTTGGATGCTTTTATGGCAATCTTAGATGTTTTATTATCTTTTAGGTTGTTATTTGCAAGTATATCATTTGTTATTTTAACCAACTGACTTAATATATCTTGAGAAGACATATTGTGAACAATACTTTTATTATTATTTAAATTCGAAATCTTATCACTCTGATTTACAGGTTTCCGCTCATGTTTTTTTTGAATTGGATTCGTGATGATTTTAGGTTCTATTAAATCGTTATCACTAATTATCAAAGCGTTACCTTTTTCATCAACATCAGAATCATCATTATTCATATCATTCATATCTTTAACATTCTGAATAATTGAATTTTTTTCTAAAAATTTTATTAAATAGTAAAAATCATCATGATACGTCTGCTGACAATAGACTAATATGGACTTATGAAAAATGGTTATTAAACATAAAGCTATAAAAAATAACATTATAACGATATACCAGGTAGGTAGCGTTTTTTCAACTGTAACTGAGATATCTTTATTTGTTTTCATACACTTCTTCAACTTACTTTTTAACCCTATGTTTATATTTTATTAATCTTAACAACGATTATTAAAAATTGGCATAAATAAAATTTGGCATACCTGATGGTGCAAAATAGATAGCTAACCATAATATAAAAATAAATATAAACGGTAAAAATAACTTATTTAATCTTATAAGCAGTGTTGTAAACAACACCGGAAGATGTTTACATTTTGGGTAAATTATATAAATAACGATGATTATTAAAAATGCTTGCCAGTATTGCGACTTTATCGCAAAGTTATGCGTTAATGCTGTTAAATAATCCATGGCATCGGATAAAGTGACACAATAAAAAAATAGCCATGTAAAGCAGACATAATGCCAAGTTATCAATCGGGCAATACACGAAAAACGTTTTATGAGGTATTCTCGACCTAAGTACCGATCACCCACATTTAACACAACGATACCTATACCGTGGCAAGCTCCCCAAATAACAAAATTAAGACCGGAACCATGCCATAAACCAGATAGTAACATTGCTAATAGCACATTAATTTGCGTACGTATAAATCCCTTACGATTTCCGCCAAGAGGAATATAAATATAATCACGAATCCAACTTGATAAACTGATATGCCAACGTTCCCAAAATTGCCTTAAATTTAATGATAAATAAGGAAAATTGAAATTTATAGGAAGACGAAAACCTAATAATAACGAAATACCGGTGACTAAATCAGTGTAACCTGAAAAATTTAGATAGATCTGAATTGCATACGCATAAAGCCCAACAAATAAATCCAGACTATTAAATTCGAAGGGATTAGCAAATATTGGTTTAACCCAGTTTTCATTTATTAATTCCCCCAAACAGTAAACCTTAATGATTGAAACAACAATCAACATCAATGCACGATAAGGCTCAATAATTTGACGGGGTTGATTAACTGTAATTTGAGGCAAAAAATCTTTTGCTCGATTGATAGGCCCAGCAATAATACTAGGAAAGAATGATAAAAAAAGCGCAAAATCCCAAAAATTGGCAACTGCGATTTCTCGTTTCCTTATTGAAACTAAATAACTTACTGAATGAAAAGTATAAAAAGAAATACCAATAGGAATCAATACTGAGACTAATGGTATAAGTATGGGAATATTTAAATAATTAAGTAAAGTTTGTAACTCATGTCTAAAGAAATCAAAATATTTGAATACAGCTAAATTAGCTATTGCAACAATTATTGCTATAATCAACCAAGTTTTGGCATGCTTTGATGATGAAATAAGTATCGAAAATAAGTAAATTATGCAGGTATAAACAAAAAGAATTGTAGCAAACTGCCAACTATAACTGAAAACAATTAAATAACTTGAAATTAATAATAACCAATTTTGAATTTTAGGAAACGCATTTAATCCCCAATATAATGCCAAAAAAGAGATAAAAAAAAGCCCAAATTCAATAGATAAGTAACTCACTACAATCCTTTATACTAAACTTATACTTAAATAAAACTCTGTTAAAAAAATAACACTATTACTGACTAATTAACTCTGATTGAGCTAATACATTATAAACAATCAATTCTTTGTTCAAACCAGTTATTGATATTAATTGGCGTCTGGCGTGCAACCAAAGTTCATAGAGCGAAAAAATCTTTTCATTGCTAAATGTAGCCAATAATCTTATCAAAGGTACTTGATCTCGATTAATAATATATCGTCCTGTTTTTTGTTTAGCTTTTAATGCATCGCTTAATAGCGCACAAAACCAAATAACACGGTCTAAAAAATTTTCATGCTCAAACGTAGCTGCTAGTGACCAATAATCATTTTTAGGAATCACATTGAGTAAGTTTTCACAAAAAATTTTACGCTGCTGCCATCTTTCTGGTTCTATTAAAAACTTTGCAGCTAGTGGTGCATTTTCGCTCAATAATAGCGCAGAAGCAAGTTCATTATCACTATACACCTTATCATGTTGTTTTTTTAACCACTCTACTGATTGTTCAAGTTTTGGAATCGGCAAAAAATAAGAAAAACAACGACTTTGAATAGTAGGTAATAAATGACTATTATGATCATCACTTAAAATAAAATAGGTATTTGCAGGTGGTTCTTCTAATGTTTTAAGTAATGCATTAGCCGCTGCTTCTGTCATTAATGCTGCATATTTTATCCAAATCACTTTATTGCCACCTTGCTGTGATTTTTCGTAAACTTTCGCTGTCATATTTCGTATCTGGTCGATACCAATCGACTGCTTACCCTGCTCAGGCGTTATTTGATAATAATCAGGGTGGTGATGAGATACAAATAGCTGACAACTATGACATTGCAAACAAGGCATTAAATTCTGTGATGCTTGGCACAATAAACGATTAGCCAATCTTTTAATTAGTTTATCCTCTCCACTACCCTGAACATAATTAATTAACAACGCGTGATGAGCACGATTTTGTAATATACTCGTTGCTAATTGCTGATAAGGCATTGTAAGCCAAGGATAGTCATCCCAAATCATGTGTTATTAACCTGTCTTGTTAACCATTTAGTTAAAATTTCTTCAATTTGCTGGGTTACCGCATCAATTGATTGAGCAGCATCAATAGTAATGATAGTAGCATCTTGATTAGCGAGCTCTAAGTAACGTTGACGTATACGTTTAAAAAATGCTAATGATTGTTGTTCAATCCGATCTAATTCTCCACGTGATTTAGCTCGCATTAAGCCAATTTCTGGATCAATATCCAAATATAATGTTAAATCGGGTTTAAAATCTCCTAAAACTTGTTTCTTTAAAGTTTCAATAAAGTGCCTATCAAGCTGGCGCCCACCACCTTGATACGCCTGTGTTGATAAATCGTGGCGGTCACCAATAACCCAATTACTTTTGTTTAGTGCAGGTTTAATCACGTTTTCAATAAGTTGAATACGAGCAGCATATAACATCAATAATTCGGCTTTATCGGTTAATGGTTCATGTTGTAAACCATTTTTAATAATATCACGTAACGCTTCAGCAATCGGTGTACCACCCGGTTCACGAGTAAATTGCAGATCGCAAATATGATGTTGATTCAAAACACGCGCAACAGTATTTATGGCAGTCGTTTTACCGGCGCCTTCCAAACCTTCGATGACAATAAATTTGCCTGCCATACTTATTTCCTAAACTAATTAAGCTGATGAAAGAGTAAACATTGCGCTATTGTACGCTATTTTTACCAATTATTTTAGTTCGTATCGTAAATACCTTGTTAATACTTATCAAATATGAGTACTTTTTGATATATCGACAAAGTAGAACATCCTGTTTACTTATTAGCAATTCGTTTATAACATCGAAATAAATCAAAATAGTTTGATGTTGTCCATTAATAGGAAAATCATTGAGTATATGAACTTTGTATTTATTGCCTTCTAGAAAAGAGATATCGATTGATATTTTTCACTCACTTATCATTTGTTTAATAAACAATTCATAGTAGTATTAATGAGTATTTAAAACTGTGTTGCGAAAGAAAATTAATCTGGAATGCCAAAGAATGAAAAAAATACTCCTACTATTAGTCACATTTATGTCAATAGTAACATTAACCAGTTGTAACAAAACACCTTTAGAAAAGGTTTTAAAAGATGTAAAAAACAATCATCCTAAAACCATAACCTTATCTGATTATACTAATTTTAAATGGGATGAAGTTTGGTTAATCAGTGGCAGTATTGGTGGAAGGTATATCATATTAATGCGAGAAAAAAATATTGATGTCAAAAAAATAAAAATACCTGGATTGAAATATGGAATTGCTCAAGAATTCTCAAATACAGTTGTATATGTATATAATAACAAAGTAGTTTATTACGAATTTCCTCCAGATGCCAGGGATTATATTGGTTTAGCTTCAGAAGGAGCATTAGCTCTTTTAGATTTTAAACTAGAAAGAGGGCAGATTATAGTTGTTTCCAGTAATAATTCTGTATGTGAAGTAAAAGATGGAGATTTAGTTCCCATTAAGCCGATTAAAATCTATGAAAACATGGATGAAAAATTGAAACCGATAATTAATTAACACACAAAGTGTTAGATTATTATTACGAACATGGTTTATGGGAAGCAAAAAAAACAGAAAGTGGAAAATGGCAAGTATTCCAAACCAAGTTACCGAATGAACAATACAACGCACTCAAACAAGCTGTTAACCTAATGAACCGTTATGGATACTATGAAAATACTTTCGATTTCTTTTAAGCAATTTAGAGGTTAAACAAGAAGACATAGTCTGGTTTAAGACCATTCTTAAAGCAAAAGAGCATTAAATAATGAAAAAAATCATACCATTGTTACTTATGTGTTTATTTCTAACCAGTTGTAACAAAACACCTTTAGAAAAAGCTCTAAATGATATAAAAGAAAATAATCCTAAAACCATAACACTCTCTGATTATACTGATTTTAAATGGGATGAAGTTTGGATAATTGATGCTGATATTTGGTCAAAATCTTTTCCCTTAATAATGGAACAAAAAAATATTGATGTAAAAGAATTAGATTATAGTTTAGGAGGAACGTGTGGCGAATTGTCAAGTTACATAATTATATATGTATATAATAAAAAAACCGTGTATTATGAACCTTTACCTTGTAGAGGAAAAGGTATTGATTGGTATTTTTCTCTCACTTTTAATTTGTTTGACAGAGAATTCATTGTAATATTAAAAAATCAAGCAATTTTTAATGTCAAAAAATATGGAACTACATCTATTTATTATAAATTAGAACCTATATACTAGGTAATGTAAATGATAAAAAAAATTAATAAAATAATAATACTATCAGTAATAACATTCATATCAATAGTAACATTAACCAGTTGCAACAAAACACCTTTAGAAAAAGCATTAGAAGATATAAAAGAATATCATCCTAAAACCATAACCTTATCTGATTATACTAATTTTAAATGGGATGAAGCATGGTTAATCTATGGAAATGTTGGCGTAAGTTATTTAAACTTCATGAGAGATCAAAATATTAATGTGGAGAGAATAGATGATACCATCAAAATGTGGAAGGAATTTTCAAATACTATAGTGTACATACATAATAAAAAAGTTGTTTATTACGAATTCCCTCCGGATAATAGGAGCGGCGAGATTTTTGGTTTTGCCGAGCCATTTTCACTTTTAGATTTTAATTTAGAAAGAGGACAGATAATAGTTGTTTCCAGTAATGATTCTGAGTTTGAAGTAAAAGGCAAAACATTAATCCCCATTAAGCCAATTAAGATCTATGAAAATATGGATAAAAAACTGAAATAAACTGCTAAGAAATTGTTTTAAACAATTTAGAGGTTAAACAAGAAGACATAGTCTGGTTTATGGCCATACCTAAAGCAAAAAAATATTAAGAAATTAGAAATGAATAAAATAATAATACTATTAGTGATAACATTCATATCAATAGTAACATTAACCAGTTGCAATAGTGAAAGACCTTTAGAAAAAGCATTAAAAGATATAGAAGAAAATCACCCTCAAACCATAACACTCTCTGATTATACTGATTTTAAATGGGATGAAGTTTGGTTAATCTATGGCAGTATCAGCGGACGTTATATTACATTAATGCGGGAACAAAATATTAATGTTAAGAAAGTGGAGTTTTCTGATAAAAATCCTGATTTTGGAAAATATCAAGAGCATTCGGATGCTGTAGTGTATGTATATAATAAAAAAGTAGTTTATTACGAATTCCCTCCGGATAACAGGGACAGGGAATTTTCTCCTTTAGGTTTTGTAGAGCCATTTCCACTTTTAGAGTTTAACTTAGAAAGAGGTCAGATAATAGTTGTTTCCAGTAATAATTCTGAGTTTGAAGTAAAAGGCAAAACATTAATCCCCATTAAGCCAATTAAGATCTATGAAAATATGGATAAAAAACTGAAATAAACTGCTAACAAATTGTTTTAAACAATTTAGAGGTTAAACAAGAAGACATAGTCTGGTTTATGGCCATACCTAAAGCAAAAGAATATTAAGAAATTAGAAATGAATAAAATAATAATACTATTAGTGATAACATTCATATCAATAGTAACATTAACCAGTTGCAATAGTAAAAGACCTTTAGAAAAAGCATTAAAAGATATAGAAGAAAATCACCCTCAAACCATAAAACTCTCTGATTATACTAATTTTAAATGGGATGAAGTTTGGATAATCAGTGGCAGTATTAGTGGACGGTATAACATATTAATGCGAGAACATAATATTGATGTCAAAAAAGTAGAAAAACCTAAAAGGAAATATGGAAAATATCAAGAGCTTTCTAAGACTGTAGTGTATGTATATAATAAAAAAGTTGTCTATTACGTATTTCCTCCGGATAACAGGGATAGGGAGTTTTCTCTTTTAGGTTTTGTAGAACCATATGCACTTTTAGATTTTAACTTAGAAAGAGGACAAATAATAGTTGTCTCCAGTAATAATTCTGAGTTTGAAGTAAAAGGCAAAACATTACTCCCCATTAAGCCAATTAAGATCTATGAAAAGATGGATGAAAAATTGAAATGATCCCTAATGCATTAACGATTCTAGATATTCTGATAATTTCAAATTCCATAAATTTTACAAATTGAGTTTTTATGATATAGATAGTGGTTTATCCCTGTGTATACAGGGAACTCAATGTCCATAGTTTCGACGCCCTCAGACTCGACGGTTTATCCCTGTGTATACAGGGAACTCTGATGCCGTTGCGCCTGTATTTTGTATGCGGTCGGTTTATCCCTGTGTATACAGGGAACTCCAAAACAATTTTTGAGCCTGTTTGATTTTTACCGGTTTATCCCTGTGTATACAGGGAACTCGTACATTGTGACCTGACCATAGTTTTCATCAGCGGTTTATCCCTGTGTATACAGGGAACTCTCTAAACGTAGCTATCTGTTTTATTTAAACTTATAGCGACCATGAAATTCTACCAGATTTTTTAAATTTTTAAAGAAAGTTAACTTATTGATTTTCAATAGGTAAAAAAGAGACCAACCTGAGTCCATCGAGTTCTACCGGCACTCTTCTGTTAGTACCATAAGTTTGGAAGTCAAATCCAGACTCAGTATTGGTTGCCCAAGCAAGTACAACATTACCTTCTTCAGCAAGCTCGATGATTTGTTGCCAAATCATCTCCCTTACCGGTCTAGAAATATCACCTATATAAACACCAGCTCTGATTTCTAATAACCAAATAGCTAAGCGTCCTCTTAATCTAGGTGGGACATTTTCAGTCACCACAACACACATACTCATGATTAATGGCTCCTAAAGCCACTATCGGCAAGTGATTGAGGTTCTGGAATCGCAGGCGGTAGTACATCATCAGGAGGCGGTGGAGGTTCAATACCTCCAGCGGATAATACCTCTTCAATCAGTGGAATTAATGTCGCCAATGTTTTTTGACTTCTAAAAATCTCACGACAAGCAATGCGTACTTCACGATCAGGGTCAGCTCTGTTTTTAGCAGCAATTTCAAACGCTTTGGGTACTACTGTATCAAATTTTATAATATCGGCAATATCATAAACAAACGAAAGCGGTTTTCCGCTATGCACAAAACCAATAGCAGGCGCATAACCAGCTGCCAAAACCGCTGCTTCGGTAATACCATAGAGACAAGAAGTGGCTGCACTGATACACTGATTGACAGTATCGCCTTTTTGCCAATCTTTAGGATCATATTTACGTCCATGCCACTTAACACGATACTTTTTGGCGAGTAATGCATAAGTTGCACGTACACGGGCGCCTTCAACGCCTCTTAGTTGCTCGACTGAACGTCGGCTAGGAGCCGGTTCGCCAAATCGCAGTTCAAACATTTTTTTGACAACTTTTAGACGAAGTTCATCATCCAATGCTAATTTTGCTTGATAAAGTAATTTGTCCGAACGGGCACCCCCTGGTTGACCTGACGAATACATTCTGACGCCAGCCTCACCTACCCAGACTAACAGTGTCCCCACAGTTGCGGCTAATCTAACCGCAGCATGTGATACGCGGGTACCGGGCTCAAGCATGATACAAGCAATAGAACCAACGGGAATGTGGGTTCTAACGCCTGTTTTATCTATTAAGACAAAAGCACCATCTAAAACATCAATTTGTCCATATTGTAGGAAGATCATTGATGTTCTGTTTTTTAAAGGAATAGGATTCAGTGGAACATACACCATATCAAATATCCTATTGACAGTGTTTGATTAAAAATAGTCCACAGCCAAATCCTTTGCTTTTACCAATACCTTGATAAAGTGTAGCTAAAAATAGATTAGGATCAGTAACAGTCAACACCCCCTCAAAATCAACACTACTATAACGAATTGGTTTAAGTTCTGACTTTTTATTAAGCAGATGTTGATTGTAACTGATAACATTACAGCTGACTGCTGAATGATCATTTTGTTGTAATGAAAATCCACGTTTTTCGCTTTGCTTAATCAACCAATCTAAAGCCGCTTGATATTGCTGAGATTTTATCTCATTAGATGATAATCCCTGTTGTTTAGCCAGATACTTAGCGTTCATCATCACATCACAACGTTTTCCTTGTTTCATGACAACAGGATTGGCACGTAATAAAAAACTTAACTTCATCCCTGTTGTTAATTGCGGTGCATAAAGTTTTGTATCAACTTTAAATAACTCATGATTAGCAAGCGGTGCAACTTCAGATAAAAGATAAAACTGAGGTTTTTTAGTCTTCTGATCTTTATGAAATAAAAATGGACGTTTATTTTCATCAGGAAACAGTTGCCATAACCATTGATGCATAGCATATTCACCAGCAGACCACCTTTTTTGTTGCATCACATAAGGAAGCCGTTCAAGTTTTAGCTCGACTTTCGAAAAATACATCTATTCGCTCCTTTTTAAGTGTCCTGTATATTGCTGACGATTGATAAACTGCCAACGCTTCCGGTTAATGGGCTGATCTTGTCGAAGTTGTATTTTCATTACGTCAAAATGAGTTTCTTGATCAGCATGATCCCAATAATATTCGTTAGCATCACTATCAACTAAATACTTTAGGACAGGATCTAATTGGTGATATTGATGATAATGTTCATTAGCGAAGACAAAAGCATCACTAAGCAGCCCTTCATAAATTACGGGGGCTAACGGCAATGACAATGGGGAATTCTTTCTACCTACATAAAGGTGAAATACAGGGGTTAATAATGCCTGCTTTATCTGTTCTACAGAATAAGGGGCACCTTTTGTTTCGGTAATAACAATTTGATAATAGACATCGTTGTAATATTCACGCTTGGTAAGTAAAGTTTCAAGATCTTGGGGGTTACGACGTATTTCATCAAAACGCGTATAAAATACCTCTTTTTTATTCGCTTTTGGCATCTGGACAGTATGAAAATCACTAAACCAACGACTCTTATCAACAAAAGGACGAACTGCAACATGATAATGCTGATTGAAAACATCAATACACTCATCATTACGCCGAATACCTAATGCTGCCGCCAAAAAACCTAATACAGCCGAACGAGAAGGAATAATATTGCTGTGGCGAACTTCGCCTACAGCCGGTTCTCCCCACGATGTGAGCGGTGCATAAATCTGAAAAATAAGATGTTTTATCATCTTGACCGCTCCTTATTTTTGCGCAACAAACGTTAATGCAGCAGCAAGTGTCCCTTCTCCACTTTCAATATTGAGTTTGTAGCGATCATCAGCACATTGACCATAAACTTGATCAAACTTATCCAATTGTTGCTCTAATCTTGTAATAGCATCATTTACCATATCTTGGCTACGGATAGGATTGAAGTAAGCAACAGCAAGTGAACGTGGTTGCTGAGTACCTTTTTCAATCAATAAATAAGAGGTATAAGCACGTGATGCAAAGCTATTTTGCATACCTGATGGTGCTACTTTGGCAGCAGATTCAGTTAATGCTTTTAGCGTCTTTTCTACCAATGCTTCATCACCATTTAGGTTATCAAGGAGTAAATCACGACTAATACAGATATAAGTATAAAACAGTGCCGAGGCAAATCCACGTTCGCCTAGGTGGGCAGAACCAGCATCATGTTCTTTATTATTTAAATCATCAACAGCAGTGAAAAAATCATCTTCGATTGTGACTGAACTAACCCCTAAAGCATGAGAAACCTGACAGGCAGCATCAACATTAAATGCAGGACTATCCGCTAACATTCGACCAAACAGGGCTATATCAACACTACTATTTTGTTTACGTAACAGTTTAACTTCGTCATCTGTTGGAACCCTTTTTTCGCTAATCAACAGCTTAACCAGCGAGGCAATTGCTTGTTGTTCATCGTTACTGATATGGACTAACTGTTCAATTTCTACATTAGTCAGTGGATCTTTTGGTGCTTTTTCATTTTTAACTTTACCAAATTGTCCTGCAATTTTAATGGCACTTTCTTTCGCTATTTTTTCAGAAATTCCGTGTTTATCCATCGGATCATATACCCAATCTCTTGCAAACCGACGAGAACGAACACCAATATGATCACTTAAAGATTGATAAAAACAATCTGAGGTACGCCATGCTCTTTTTAAACTTTGAGATGAAATACGTAGACGATCGCTATTACCCATTACAGCGGTTTTAGGTCTTCCAAGGTCATCACGATTTAAATTAGATGGTGCATAAGCCGTTAGTAAATGTAATTGAATAAATGTACTCATATTAATTATTCCTTTGATGTTTTTTTAGTTGAGTTGTAATCCATTGCCCAACGAACAGAAAGACGTTTAAATGGATCAGAATTGGAAGGTAAATTTTGTTGACGTTCATGCCACTCTCTTACCCATAAAAAGATGCCATCAGCCAATGAAAAGAGATTGACACCATTTTTACCACGTATTTTTATCGCTCGAATTAAACGACGACAAAATTCTTCGGGTGTTTCGCTCGCTAAAAGTTGCTCAAAACGTAAACGTGATAAAAAGTTGCGTTCACCACTTCGAACTTTTTCACTTAATTGTGATGCAAAAGAAGCATTATCATTATTAGAATCAGCAAATGGGGCGACCCAAGTAAAATAAACTAATGCTTGTTGATGAAACGGATTATTACTAAATAATGTACTATCTTTATCAAACAGAGCATCCTTTAAAATAGTATAACCTTCTTGTAAAATGATTTCTTGAAGAAACGTTGCACGACGTAGCTCTGCACGTAATTGTCGTCCATTGTAGGTACCACCATTAAATCCATGTTGCCGTTCTTGCAACATCGAAAACCAATCATCAATGATTTTTTTGTGGTTTTCTTTGAGAATAATCGACTTTCTCATAAAACTATTTGACATCTTGTACTCCCTTTTTCAAGCAAGATTATTTGCTATTTTTTATTTTCTTAAAATACGTAAGTTTATTAAAATCAGAAAGCAACTTTTCTCTGGCGCTGATTTGAATACAAACTTCTTGATTCGTTTTATTATCCTTTAGGTATTTAAGCGACTGATTAGGATCACAAAAAGCAGCTTTATCATAGATTTGGGTAATATAATGTAATAATGTCTTAGCCCAATCAGCCAACAATGATTGCCGACCACTAGAATTATCTTTTTGTGTAATGAGTTGTTTTACAAACTGATAAAATGGCAATTCCGTCTCTTTCCAAAAGGCAATATCAATTGAAGTTGACTGCTTGTTGATTGCCGTCATCGCTTTACGCAAAATCGGTAATGTATCTTTACTGAGTGCTAATGCTTGTGCAATTAGCTCTTTTAAATCACTGTTAGGATCCGCTAAATCAGGATAGACAGGGAATGTGTGTTCATACCAACAACGGGCTTTCATATTGTCGAAATCGTAACCAAAACACCATAAATGGTAGTGTTGTTTATCTTTAAAGTTTCGATCAAGATGAGTGGTAACCACTTTAGCCGACTGTGTATCATCATTGGCACTCACCATACCTAACCAATCTCGATATATTAAGCCGCCCGGTTGCCCTTTAATGGCAAGTTGCTCACCTGTCTTTTTATCTGTTCGATAGGGTGTTAGTGGATGTAGCCAATGTTGATATTGAATGCCATAATTTTTGGTTTGATATTGGGTAATTAGTTGTGTTGAGGTTTCACCACAAATATCACATTGCCCTTGCTCAGTTTGATGAAAATCTAACTCAATTCGCCGAGGCATTCCCCAAAAAGATTGGCAGTAATTAGCTTGATCAGGAAATAGACTTAAATTTTTTGGTGGTTCACTGGTCTTCGTTGGGGATAACCAAGGAAAGACTAATGCATCAAACTGCTGTGGTCTTTCTTCATCATCTAAAGGAATTACATTCAACCACAATTTTTTCCATAATGGTGTCGGTTTATTCATTTCAGGCATGATTAAAGTCGTGATAGGACCTCCACCACGCAAACTCACCCGATGTCCTTGACCACCCGATGGGGCATTAGCTTGCAACGTAAACAGCGCCATAGCGGCGCAGTGTGGACACATCACTTTGACAAAACCACGTTTAATAAAGTGATCGGTATTTCGTTTTAATGCATTCTCGCCCGGGGCTTCAACTAATAAACCCGATATAGGTACTTTATTTCCATCTAACGGTTCAAAGTCTTGCATAAAAGAAGGTTTAGTTGCACCAAATTGCATGGCTGTTCTGACTTGTTCAAACGCTTCGGTTAGTTGCTGTAATGAAAAACCATTATTCCAATATTTTCGCCACTCTGAATTATCTTCGGGCGATAGTGTGGTTTGCAATAAACCAATAAGAAACTGGTAAGCCGCACCTTGAAAATCGGGTCTAAAATAAGCTAAATCTGAAATGGTTTCATCAACCAGTTGGCTAGGTTGAATTTTACTAAGGTGACCATCGAAATGAACAACCGGTATCCATTTTTCGTCTAATAAAGAAAAAGTAGACAAATTTTACTCCTTAATTTCATATAAAATCGATGTTACGATCTGATACCGATTATCGTTTTCAGATCGTAAAAAATCAATACATTAAAAATTTGATTTGTTGATTTCAAAACTGAATGTATAACTGCGATTTTTATTTTTATCTGTTTTTTTTCTGAATCTAAAAACCAATGATATTTTTTTAAATTTAATACTATCCAGTAATTTAGAAAATTTATCTAATATAAATTCAATTAATTTCATTATATTTTCTCCTGAAATTAATGACTGATAATATTAGCAATACATGTATACTCAAGGAGCACTAATCCATTAGGGTTACATGAAACGCCAAACCTATTGGCTATCTTGTAACCAACTATGATTAATATACTACAATAAAAAATCATTGCAACAAAAATCATAAGAAGGACAACAATAACTAAATATCTAAATAAAAATAAAAATTACTAGTTTTATTTTTCTATGATAAAATTTTATCTGTTCCTTATGCGAATAGGGTTAAACCAAAGGATAGCAAAAACTATAATCAGTTCCCCACTACCGTGGGGATTTTCATATTAAAAACAAATTAACCTTATTTAACCAAATAATTACATATTTTACGATAAATTAATGTTAAAAATGTGATCTAACACAAATTTTTAAAAAATTTGCATTTAATGACTTGTATTGTTTGTTGATGTAATTTTTTCTTACATAATTTTCAAACAATCAAAATCACGCACATTATGTGCAACCTTAGAACGGTAAAATCTTTAACATTACTTATATTAAACTGGCGACATCAAGTCGGTTTGCCACTATAATTGCTTGTTAAAAGCTATTATAAAACTGATATAAAATGTAAAAGCGGGTAGATAAATCTAATGTTGAGAGAGTTATGAATCCTAAAAATAACACTAAATTTCCACTAAATAATCATCAAAATCCCCTAGACAATCCTCATCAGCTTGATAATTGGCAGGAAAAAAACAAGGTATCCTTGATTTTTTCGATCATTAGCAAAATAACGCCGTTTTCAATGTTGTGGATCAGTTTTGTTTTAACTTATGGGGTAGTTTGTATGTACACGAATGCGGTTGGACAAGATGAGTTTTACCGCTTTATTTTCTTTTTACAAAAACCTGTTGTGGTCATACTTAATTGTGTAGCACTCTTGTCGGCTCTATTACATAGCATAATATGGTTTATAAAAGCCCCTAAAGCATTATTATTAACAACTGATAATAAGCAAACTCAAGCTTGGTTACTCATCGCCTGTTTATGGATAATCACAATTGCCGTATCAGTGTTATTAATTAAATTGATATTAAGATGAATGGTGTTTAAATCATGAAAATTCAAGAAACAGAAAATAAACATTCGAATAATACTGTTATTAAAGGATTATATGCCTTAGGCGGTACGTGGGCTGCTGTTTTTGTTCCGGTAGTGATGATTATTATTGGATTGATTATTCCTTTTGGCGATGCTCAAACTCGTTCCTATATTTTAAAATTAGTTAGTAGCGAACCCGGTAAAATCTTTTTGCTGTTGATGATATGCTTACCGATTTGGTGTGGACTATTACAAATTTTGAGTGTGTTGCATCATTTTAAAATTTATCCTAAACGAGGGAAACTCATTATTGTTGGATTAGCACTAGCTTGGTCTATTCACGCCATCTTTATTTTGTTTATCAAATAGTATTTCGATTCTTCTACAGCTAATATTAACATTAGCGTTATATGAAATAACGCTAATTTAATGAAAAAATTAATAATATGTAATTTTTCTAACAATAGTTGATTGTTTGTTTTCTTGAAATTTATTAACTTTACTTGCTGAAAGCCAATCGTGTTTATCATTGAAAGTTAACAATTGAATCAGATAATTAGCCGATTCTTTACCATTGGTAAATTCATTAGATTGTATCGTAGTAAGTTGATTATTATCATATTGGTATGAGTAATTATTTTCTTTTTGCAACCCATTACTAAATTGAGAAATCATTTTAGCAAGTTTTTGATCTTGATACTCAAAAACAAATGATGATGCTCCACTCAAGTCTTTACCAGTATATTGACTATTTTTATCCGTTTCTTTCAATTGCCATTGAACACGCTTATTAATCAAGCAATTATTATTGTCGTATTGATAGCTATCATTTTGAATAAAGATAAAATCAACCGCTTTTTTAACTTGATGAGACTGAATAATTTTACCTTCTTTATCCGTCGTAAACTGCGTAATACTATTGGTTTTATCTTCAAAATCTTCAATAATGTTTTCCCAGCCAGTATTTATTTTTTGAAGATGCTCAGAGTACAACTGCTTATTTTGATCCGAATAGAGTTCATAATGGCTTAGCAAGATTAATCCTTCAGGATCATAGTCTAAAGTGTGATGAGCTGTCATTTGATAAGCTGGCTCGTCTGTTTTAGTATTCACTATCGTTCTAATTTCTTGTTTGACACCTTTTGCTGAAGTTTCAATATAATCATGAAGTTGAAAAATATAATTATTGGCTTCAACTTGATTTTGTGTGATATTATCACCACAATTTAATGCTAAAGTATTAGTTGAAATCAATGCTATCAACGGCATTGCTATAAAAGGTAACTTTATTTTTTGCATAATTTATTAATAAACTCTTTGTTTAAATAAGTTATAAATATTGCTAGTGACAATTTTATTAATCTTTTCGCATTAATAAGGCATCACCCCAATCGACTTTATTTTTGAACTTTTGATCATCTTTTTCTTCTTGCTCATTCATTTTTTCAGAATAAAGCAATGTTTTATTTTTAGACTTTAACCTAGCAGGTTTATCCCAAAAAGATAATAAAGTTTTAGTATATTCGTTTTCTGGTTCAAAGAAGATTTTCTCCCTTGCGCCTTGTTCTATAACTTGACCATCTTGCATTACAACCACTTGATGGCACATTGAATAAATGACACCGAGGTCATGACTGATAAACAGATAACTTAATTGATATTTTTCTTGTAATGATTTGAGTAAATTTATAATTTGTTGTTGAGTGGTATGATCTAACGACGAAGTCGGTTCATCAAGAATCAGTAATTCAGGTTGTAAAATCAATGCTCTAGCAATAGCGATTCGTTGACGTTGTCCGCCTGAAAACTCCATTGGATTTCGAAAGCGCATATTAGGTTCTAAACCAACTTCAGACATAATATCAATAACGGCTTGTTCACATTCTTTTTTACTGAGTTTTTTATGTGTTAGTAAACCTTCACTTATAATTTGTTCAACATTGAAACGTGGGTTAAGAGAAGAAAAAGGGTCTTGAAATACGACTTGAATTCGGCTACGAAATGGTAGTAATTTTTTACCCGATAAGTTATGTATTGGATGACTATCGAATAAAATATCACCTTGTGATTTAATCAGGCGTAAAATAGCTAGTGCTGTTGTACTTTTGCCAGATCCAGATTCACCAACAATCCCGACTGTTTCTCCTTGATGAAGAGTAAAACCAACATTATCCACAATTTTTTTCTTTTTACTGCTAAATAATCTTTTTTGAGTTATGACTTCAACATTTAGACGATTAACATTGAGCAGGATACCTGGAATCTCAGGTAATGGCATTGGCTCACCACTAGGTTCAGCATTTAATAGTGTTTGGGTATAGTTATGTTGTGGACGTAAAAAAATACGCTGTTTATTATTATATTCAACAATTTTACCTTGTTGCATCACCGCCACTTTGTCAGCTAATTTTTTCACAATAGCTAAATTATGCGAAATAAACAACATACTCATATTTAATTCTGTCTTTAACTCCTTGAGTAATTGAATAATTTGCGCTTGAACTGACACATCTAAAGCTGTAGTTGGCTCGTCAGCAATTAATAATTTAGGATGTGTTAATATTGCCATAGCAATCATAACACGTTGTCTTTCACCACCAGATAATTGATGAGGATAGGCTGACAATCTATTTTTAGGTTCTTTTATTCCGACCCGATCAAGATATTGCAATATTTCGCTTCTGGCCTCGTTACGTCGCATGCCTCGATGTAATGACAAAACTTCATACAGTTGTTTTTCAACCGTATGCAGAGGATTAAGTGATACCATGGGTTCTTGGAAAATCATGCTGATCTGATTTCCACGAATTTTTCTTAACTGTTTTTCTGGTGCATGTAGTAATGATTTTCCTTCAAAAAGGATATCTCCAGTTGGATATATCACTTGTTCTTTGCGTAGCAAACGTAATATTGATAATGAAGTAATACTTTTGCCAGAACCTGATTCCCCCACTAATGCCAGTGTCTCTTGTTCATCGATATCAAAATTAATATTGCTAACCACTTGCGAAATTGATTGAGCATAACCTTTAAAAGCAATACTCAAATCCTGTACAGATAATAAAGGGGAACTCATTGATACACTCCTTTGTTTGGATCAAATGCATCCCTTACTGCTTCACCAATAAAAATTAACAGTGAAAGCAGAGTTGCAATAATTAAAAATGAACTAATTCCTAGCCAAGGGGCTTGTAAATTATTTTTACCTTGTAACAATAAACGCCCTAAAGATGGTGAATCAATGGGTAAACCAAAACCTAAAAAATCGAGCGATGTTAATGTTGTAATTGAGCCACAAAGAATGAAAGGTAAAAAAGTCAATGTTGCCACCATTGCATTAGGTAATATATGACGGAACATTATTTTACTATCACTAATACCCATTGCTTTTGCTGCTCGAATATAATCAAAATTACGTGTTCGTAAATATTCCGTTCTCACAATACCAGCTAAACCCATCCAACCAAATAATACAGTTATACCAAGTAACCACCAAAAATCGAGAGGTAGAATACTGGCTAATAAGATAATCACAAATAACTCAGGTAAACCACACCAAATTTCAATAAATCGTTGACCTATTAAATCTACCTTACCACCGTAAAAACCTTGGATTGCACCAATTATTATTCCAATAATAGTGGTAAATAAAGTTAACAGAATGGCAAAAAACATCGATATGCGAAATCCATATAGAATATTGGCTAATACATCAAATCCTGCATCGGTAGTACCTAACCAATGCGATGCAGAAGGTGGCGTTGGAAAAGTACTTTGAGTATCATAGATTAACGTATTATATGTATATCGGAATAGTGGCCATAAAATCCAACCATCTTGTTCTATTTGATTTTGTACCTGAGGATCTAAGTAATTAGTTTGAGTGTCCAATTGTCCACCGAACTCTGTTTCAGGATAAAAATGGAAGATAGGTGAATAATAATTATCCTGGTATTTAATGAAAATCGGTCTGTCATTCACAATAAAATCAGAAAACAAACTAATAATAAAGAAAATTAAAAAAAACCAAAGCGAATAGTAACCACGACGATTATGTTTGAATCGCTGCCAGCGTTGTTGATTGATAGAATAATGCATGGTCATTAGTTACGAGCCTCAAAGTCAATACGTGGATCAATCATCATATAAGATAAATCGCATAACAATTTGGTGATGAGTCCAATTAGAGTAAATATATAAAGTGAACCAAAGATTACCGGGTAGTCGCGTTGTATAATCGCTTCATAACCTAATAATCCAAGGCCATTAAGTGAAAAAATAATTTCAGTTAATAACGAGCCAGTAAACAAAATACCAATAAATGCCGCAGGAAAGCCTGAAACAATAAGTAACGTGGCATTGCGAAAAACGTGTTTGTATAAGATTGCTCTTTCAGTTAATCCTTTTGCTCGAGCAGTAATGACATACTGTTTACGGATCTCGTCTAAAAATGAGTTTTTAGTCAACATTGTCAGTGATGCAAATCCGCTGATCACCATAGCAATAGTTGGCAAACAAATATGCCAAGCATAATCTTTTACTTTTCCCCAAAAATCTAATTGGGCAAAATCATTCGAAATCAATCCTCGCAACGGAAAGATATCCCAATAACTCCCCCCAGCAAATAAAACTATTAATAAAATTGCTAGCAAAAAAGCAGGTATTGCATATCCAATAATAATTAAGGTACTAGACCAAAAGTCAAAAGCTGAACCATCTTTTACAGCTTTGCGTATACCTAACGGAATCGAGATAATATAAATAATTAACGTACTCCACAGCCCCAATGAAATAGAGACAGGTAGACTTTTGCCAATTAACCCTAAAACAGATTCACTCTTGAAAAAACTATTACCAAAATCAAATAAAACGTATTTTTTTAATGTTTCAAAATAACGTTCAAATATTGGTTTATCAAAACCAAACTGTTTTTCAATCATGGCAACAACTTGGGGATCAAGTCCTCGTGCACCTCGATAATTTGATTCACTTTTTTGATGCAGCGATAATGAAGACGAACTATCTCCGCCAGGCAATAAACTTTGACCTGCATTTGGACCACTTTCAAGCATAGCTAAAGCTTGATCAACCGGCCCTCCAGGAGCTACTTGTACAATAAAAAAATTGATAGTCAAAATAACAAACAACGTAGGAATGATAAGTAACAAACGTCGGATTAAGTAATGTAACATATTAACGTTCCTTATTTTTAGACAAATTAGCTACTTTGTCTGCATCATACCACCAACTGTCCACACCAACGGCATAAGTTGGCTGTTTGGTAGGTTGTCCAAATTTATTCCAATATGCATAATAAGTGTTAGCGTTATACCACATAGGAATCATGGGATATTCATGTGTAAGAATACGATCTAGTGCACGACCTAAAGGAATTAATGCATCTTGATTATCTACATTTTTGGTAATTTCACCAATAATTCCATCAATTGCTTTATTATGCAAACCAGAACCATTCCATGATGAATTAAGATATTCACTTCCCCAAAGGATCATAAGATCCGAGGAAGGATACTCAACAGCATTATAGTTACGAGGCATCATGTCATAATCACGCTCACGCATTCGACGTAAATATTGAGCTGAATCTAATGTAACAATATTCATCTTAATACCTAAACGAGCTAAATTTTGCTGAAAAGGGATCGCATATTTTATATCATCACCAAGAAAGGTCACCAATTCAAATTCAAAAGGTTGTTGGGTTTTAGCATTAAGCAGCTTTCCATTTTCTATCTTCCAGCCTGCTTGTTTTAATAAAGCTGTCGCTTTTAATAAATTATTACGATTGAAACCGAGTCCATCACTTTTAGGCAACGAATAAGCATTTCCAAACGCACTTTCAGGGATAATATCTTTAAAATTTGTAAGCCATTTCAATTCTTGCTCAGTAGGAACGCCATGTGCAGCATAAATGGTATTTTCAAAAAAACTAAAAGGTCTTTTATAACTATTATAATAATATGCGTGATTTAACCATTCAAAATCGAACGCTAATGTAATTGCCTCACGGACTTTAACATCTTGAAATAGATCTTTTTGCAAATTAAATGCTAACCATCTAGTATCTGTTGCTGTTTGTACTGGTTTTTCCTGTTTGATAATATCATTCGAATCAAAATATTTACCTTGATATTGCGTAAACCAATTTTTGGGTTGTGACTCTCCCCGAAAATCATACTCACCTGCTTTAAAGGCTTCTAATGCAATACTGCCATCCATATAGTACTCAATACGTTTTTCATCAAAATTATCTAACCCTTTATTAACAGGTAAATCTTTTGCCCAATAGTTAGGATTTCGCTGATAAATTACATACTGCCCCATTTTATAATCGCTAATATAGTAAGGCCCACTACCAATCGGTGGTGTTGTTAATGGTTCAGAAAAATTAAGATTTTGCCAAAAATGCTTAGGAATAACTCTCATACTGCCGACAAACGAAAATAATTTTTCGCGTTCTGATTTAGGTAACTCAATACGAACTCGATAAGTATCTAGAGCCTTCACGGTAACGCCTTGATTATAGACTTTATATTGAGGCACACCTTCAGTCATAAATTTATGAAAGGTAAACTCAACATCTTCGGCAGTTATAGGTTTACCATCTTGAAAAAGCGCTTTGGGATTAATGGAAACTTCAGCCCAACGATAGCTATCTGAATAAGTTATCGATGTTGCAATCAAGGGATAAAAACTGGTGATATCATCCGCTGTATTGGTAAAAAGGGAATCATATAAAGCGCCTGAACTTTTTTCAGGAGCACCACGACTAGCATAGCGATTAAAGTTATCAAACGATCCTATTTCAGCAAGTTTAATTACTCCACCTTTTGGTGCATCAGGATTAACATAATCTAAATGTTCAAAATTATCAGGATATTTAGGTTCACCTAACAGAGAAAAAACAGATTTATGATAAATCTGTTCACCGTTTTGATTTGAGCTATCCACATTTGCTTGGTTATCATGATCAGATAATTTGCTAGACGAACTGATATCCTTAGGTTGTTCAGCTTGCTTTGATATTGTTTGTTTTTGGTCGGCATAAACAGATGAGGGAATAATCACAAATCCCATCATACAAGTAGATATGAGGATGGCGTATATGTTTTGTTTGATTTGGTTAATCATCCTAATTTGATTCCTGTATTTATCAACTTTGTTTTATTTATTTTGTCAGCCTTAATTTTACCGACCTTAATTGAATTTCACCTTTTTAATTTTATATTTCCATTTTGCCAAACTTCAACAAAATGAGCAAAACCTAATTAATCAACTCTTAATATAGCTTTACCGAACTTTAAACTTAATCCGTTTTTTTAAGTTAACTAAAAATTATTCGATATTATAATCTATATTTATCAGATCATAACAATACTATGCAAATATTTGACAAAAGTCTTGTTCATAATGGTTTTAAAGCATAAAAATAATTTTATACTAGATTGGTTATATTAATTCATTTATTAAGTATAATTATTGTCAATGAAAAATAAGATTTTTTAAAATTGAATCAATAACAAATAATTAATTTATATCATGCCACAACAGTTTCATAAAGGATTAATATTCAGTGACTCAGCAGTTTTACCGGTATTGGGGAAAATGCCGACAAAATCCCGACAATAATAGTTATCACTTACTTGTTTACCATAATTTAGATGTCGCTGCGTGTGGTTATCAAATAGTTAAACAAAATTTATTTAATTCATCACAATTATTTGAACAAATTGGCTTTTCTGCAAAAGATGTCGACCAAGCAGCACTTTGGTTTGCTTATTTTCTAGCTTGGCATGATATTGGCAAATTTGCGAATGGATTCCAAGCATTATTTAAACATAATAATCCACAACTTGTCAGCATCGATACATCTAAAAGCTATAAATCCAGACATGATTCGCTTGGTTTTTGGTTATGGAATAACTCACTTAAACACCAACCAAACGTTAAGCTTGAACAACATAGTGAAGATATTGATGAATTATATGACGCATGGCTGCTTATTATGACGGGACATCATGGCAAGCCACCAGAACGAGAAGCTTATGGTAATTCATCATTTAATGAACAAGATAAACAAGCGGCTTTAGACTATATTATCGCACTGAATCAATTGTTTATTGTCGATAGCAATCTAGCACATCATGCTTGCCATTTTTTTGATATAAATTATCATAAAAAATTAAAACAAATAAGTTGGTTAATTGCGGGTTTGACCGTAATCAGTGATTGGCTGGGTTCAAATGAACAATTTTTTCCGTTTTGTTCACAGCCCATGCCTCTTGATGAATATTGGCACAATCATGCGATGTTGAAAGCAGAAAAAGCCATTGCCACTTTACCAACAGCATCGCCAATCACCCCTTTTAATGATATTAAAAATTTGTTTCCTTTCATTGAAAAACCAACACCACTACAGCAACAAGCATTAACCTGCCAACTTTCTGATAATGGCGCAGAACTTTTTATTATGGAAGATGTGACTGGTGCAGGAAAAACGGAAGCATCAATGATTTTAGCACATCGGCTTATGACAGCTAAAAAAGCACAGGGTATCTATATCGGCTTACCAACACAAGCAACAGCTAATGCTATTTATCAGCGCACTGCTCAAGTCTACGAACAATTATATCAAGCTGATAGCCATCCTTCGCTGGTACTGGCTCATGGCTCTAGCTATATGAATCCGCATTTTACTCAAACAATTTTAAATCACGATGAAATTAGCCAGCAAAAATACCCGAAGGGTGAACAATCAGTGAGTGGAGAATGTAATGAATGGTTTGTTGATACACGAAAAAAATCATTGTTAGCCGAAGTGGGAGTTGGCACGTTAGATCAAGCGTTAATGGCAATTATGCCTTTCAAACATCAATCGTTACGTTTATTAGGATTACGCCATAAATTACTGATATTAGACGAAGTTCATGCTTATGACAGTTACATGGTAAAATTACTCGAAAACTTATTACATTACCATGCGTTACAAGGTGGCAGTGCTATTATTTTGACAGCAACATTACCTTTTTTTCTGCGTCAAAAACTACTCGATGCCTTTTATAAAGGCTTAACTGGTAATAAACAAGCTTTAAAATTAGAACAGTCATTACCTTTTCCACTCATGACACAGCTTAATCATAACGGCTTAGTTGAACAAGCGATTGAAACCCGACAAGAAGTTAAACGCCAAGTAAATATCGAATGGATTAACCATATTGAAGCAGGTATAGACAAAATCAGCAAAGCTATGCAACAAGGTAAAATTATTTGTTGGATCAAAAACAGTGTACAAGATGCAATTAGTCTATATCAACAAATTCAACTCAATTTACAACTGGATCATACACAAATCCTACTTTTTCATAGCCGTTTTGCGTATTGTGACCGTTTGGACATTGAAGAAAAAACATTACAATGGGCTGGAAAAACATCGAATCATCAAATTCGTGCAGGAAAAGTCATTATAGCAACACAAGTGATTGAACAATCCTTGGATCTTGATTTTGATGAAATGATCAGCGATATTGCCCCGATAGATTTATTGATACAACGAGCTGGACGTTTACAGCGACATGTCCGCGATAAACAGGGTAATATCAAGCCATATGATGAAAAAAATCAATCGTTAGATGAACGCCATCCCCCTACCCTAACCGTGCTTGCCCCGGATTGGCAAGCTGAACCTAGCGCGAATTGGCTTGACGAACCAGCCTTTCGGAATACCAGTTATGTTTACGCTAATCCGGCTCATTTATGGTATACCCAAAAAATACTATCCGAGCAAGGTTGCATCAAAATGCCGGATGATGCAAGGCAATTAATTGAATCCGTTTATGAACAAGATCCTGTACCACCAGCAGGATTACAAAAAGATTATTATGGTGCTCAAGGGGCTAATTTAAGTAAATCGTCAATCGCCAATCAAAGCGTATTAGATTTGAATGCAGGTTATAAGCGTGATTTAACAAATGGATGGGATAGCGAAGTCGAAGTAGTGACTCGTTTATCAGAAGATAGCGTTGATATCTATTTAGCTTATCAAAAAAATGGAAAAATTATTCCTTACTGTAGTAATGCCGAATATGCCTGGGAGCAAAGTCGAATTTCGCTAAGACGTGCAAAATGGGAAAAAATCAAAAATCAGATTCCTCAACTGGATCAAACGAGTTTAGAAAAACTCAGACAACAAATACACAGACCGAACGCAATTATTGTTTTAGTTGAGACAGACAAGGAATCATCTTTTTACTCTAAAGAATTGGGCTTTTATTTAAATTAATTTAATTCAAATTCAAAAATAAACACGTTTAACTTGGAATGCGTTGGATAAAATTGATAATGATAGACTAAGTCATTATTTCAAATATAAATCAGGTAGCTATACTCATAATTAACCCCTATTTAGATAGGGGTTAATTAAATAGCCACTGATTAGAACCACAAATTAATCTCGTTGATTAACCAAAGCCAAAATATTTTGGATTGCGGTTTTAGCTTGATGGCTATTTTTCCAACATGATGATCCGGTTAATAAAGCCCCTTTATTTAGGATTTCCTCTAAGGAGGTATTACGTAACTTTTCGAATGAATCGAATCCCATCTGTTGTAATCTTTCGATTATTTTATCACCAACATATTTTAGTTCTAAAAGGTGTTGCTTTTCTAATTCTGAAAAAGCCATATATTTCCTTATTTATTTCGCTATAAATTTTATGATTTTACTAACTTGAATTTAGTTTTTTTGTCCATGATTAAAATGCTTCATCTCTTCATTGATAAAATATTTTACTAAGTTAGCAAATAATTCTTTAATTACTTCACCATCAAGTCCCAACTCAGTAGCCCAAAGCATACGCTGGTCTAGCATGCTGTTAAAACGAGCTTTAGCCTGTACATCAGTCGCATTTTTTTTAAATTGGCTAGCCGCTTTAACATACTCAAATCGATGAGCTAATAGTTTAATGATGGTATAATCAATCTTGTCGATTTCGTTTCTAACATCATCAATGTTATTACAATCATTGGGTGAGTGATGAAGTGAATATTTAATGGTCATCGGTAATATCCTCATGTTTTAATATATCTAATGCTAACTTTTTAATCGAGGTTAATAAAGTTATTTTTAAACAAGATATTTTTCATTAAGACTCTAATTTGCGTGATCTAATTTCATTGCAACATATAAAAAAAAAGCCTATCCCTGAGGAATAAGCTTATAAAGTTAGATTGTTAGGATTTTATTATTATTAAAAATTGTATCGATAACCGAGGTTGATCTGTTTTTTATCAAACTTATTACCTTTAGCAAAATCAACTTCACCGTAAACATGATGCTTATTTTCAATGGTTGTATTTATACCGAGCGCATTTTCAAACCAATGTCCACGATAGTGATTAGATTCTTTACTATTATTTAATCGATAAGTGGTATCACCATCAAATTCTTTTACATAACCTGTTTTTAAATATAAGTTAGTTTGACGGATGTTGTTGGATAAAGCATAACCCACAATTGCACTAGTGCGTCCTATAAAAGAGTTATAACTATCAAATTTTATTTTTAATCCATTAGACGCATGTGTTGAATCAGAACTATTATTGGTATAAACAAGTTGTAACTGAGGTTCTGCATATATCCCTTGTTTTGCCTCGGCAAGGTAAAAACGTTTACCCGCTTCTAACGATAAACTTAGTGCGTGGGTATTCCCTTTACCAGATATATTTTTACCTTGGCTATCACTAACATTGAATTGATTTTTTAATTTGGATAATTTGAAAATACCGTCTAAGTAAAAATCGTTATTCGTGATGTAAGTTGAATAGATACCGATATTATAATTTTTACCAGAACCATTTCCTCGTTTAAAATGTTGATCAACATCATAATAGCCAATCATTCCACCTAAATAGAAACGACCATTTTCAGATTCATAAATAAGTTTATCGATACCACTTTGTAGCCCCCGATAATTCATTTTATAATGGCTATAATCAACAGATGCAAATGAGTTTAATTGACCAACTACGCCTCTAATCCAAAAATCCCCTTGATGATTCGATATATTACGTAAATCACCTATTCGTTGTAATAAAGTTTGGATATCAATATAAACGAGCATATAGTTTGTATTAGCAAAGCTTAGCGTTGCTTGAGCCGTTGAAGTTTTTGGTGGTTTTGAAGGTTTTTGTTTTGAACCTGTACTATATAACTCCCAACCACCCAGATCGTCTGAATCAGGATCAGTGATTTGTCTAAGATCGTATTCATAACCACCTAATTCAACTTTATTAATTAACTTGAAATTAGCATGATTTCCATTTGTTTGAATAATATCTATTTTTTCTGTTCCTTTCGTACTTTGCGATCCATCATTTTTTACAATTACGTAGTGTTCTCCTTCTGTACCATCTTTATCAGTTATAATTAATTTATCCGTTTTTTGGTTAACAATATCAGTTTGAAAATAAAAACGACTGTTGTTACCGGTTAATTTATTTGTTTCTAACACTGTATAATTTGATGGTTGCGCAGCATTTTCAAGTAATTTACCTTGTTCATCTTTCCAATTGTCGTAACGATTGAGGTAAATTTCACTATCTTGGACATTTAAATTAGTTACATTTGAATCACGTTGAATGTACCATGCAGATTGATTATTCAAGTTTATGTTGGATTGGCTGGCTTGATTGTCTTTGTCCAAGGTTTTATCCGTAAAGATACTCCCTTTTAAGATCGATGCATTAGACGTTAAATTAAAACTACTTGAAACCTTATCAGCTACTTTAGCCGTTCCACCGCCATAAGTAACATTTAATAGATCGGTATTTTCAGCCGCTGTTGCCGAACTATTTTTTAATACTAGTGCTCCATTTTTTACTGAATCAGCCACAGTCATAGCTAAATTATTATCGTTGATATGCGATAACATACCCACATCAAGGCTGTGATCCCCAACCTGAATTAAATTACCGCTAGCATACGTATTATTTCCATTTTTGTCACAGCCACCAAGTTTACAGATAAAACTGTTATTATCACTGGTATTAATCAATTCGAACTTACCTGATTTTCCATCACTGGTAATGTCTACATTTTCGAGCATCATATTTTGAGCAAGATCTTTTGCCGAAGAACCATCTTCATTCAGACTGTAACCATTGCCAAAATTAAAACGTATTGCTGTGGTCGCTGAATGAATCGTACTACGACCTTGTCCATCCAACGCATGCATTTTTATGCTTGCTCCATCACCAATAAGTCGAAGACCATAAGAATTTTCTGAATCTGTTTTTATATGTGTTTCACCAAATGTTTCAATGCTGGAAGACGCCAATTCAGAACCAATCTCTCCGCCGTGCTTAAAAATCTTTCCATCTTTATGCATTGTTCCTAATCGACCAGCATTGATACCATCAGAAATGCTTCCAGTAGTATGAATTTGCGTGACAAAATTAGTGTGTTTGTCGTTATTTAAAATGACAGATGAACCACCCGTTGCTCGAATACCCCGTGAATCCGTTCCGTTAGTCTGTATAATTAAAGATCCTTTATCATAACCTTTGGCAATAACTTGTGACTGTTCCAATGTCCGAATCGCTGAACCGGCGCGACTAGCAAGGCTACCTATTTCACCTCCAGCAAAGGTGACGGTTGAGCCTTTATTTTTAGTATAAATTCCCATGACATAATCTTGAGAAGAATCAGTATTAATTTTGACAAGTTCAAGATCTATCGTCCCTTTGCCTTCTGCCCATATGCCGGCACTTGATGCACCAGTATTAGAAATTTTCGCGACTGATAATCCATGATTGCCTTGAATTTTTATTTTTCCGTTGTTGACAGCTATTGTTCCATAAGGTGTGGTGGCATTCTCGACAGCTAAATCAAGATTATCTGCTAAAATATTTAATTGACCGCCAGAGCCTGCCCATAATGCATTGTTTGCATTCCAGTCATTAGTGTATTTGTCTTTTGATTTTATGGTAATATTTTTCGAATTAATGGTTGCAGAAGCACCTTTTTCTACCGAAATACCACGTCCTCTTTGATTTTTATTGCTTCCGATATCAATTGTTACATCGCCTTTTGCACCGGATGAATTCAACAAATAATTGGCATCTTGGCCTATCACATTAATCCCATTACTATTTGAGTTAGCGCCTGGATTAGTAATTATTAAGTCACTTGCGGTATCATGGTTGATTGTAGCTCCAGCATTAACATTAATAGTGGTGAGATTGCTATCATTAGCTTCGCAAGAGTTTGTGGAATTAATTTGTCCATTCGTTATACTACACGGTAAAGCATTGACATAAGTCGCATTCGAAAGTGTTATTAGTGCAATGGTTTGACAAATAACCGAAAGCTTAGGATTTTTCATATAAAGTAATAACCTATAAAAATATCGAACATAAATTAAAATCAAAAAAAACATGATGTAATTCGCATTACATCATGTTGTTCCACTTATAATTCCAATTAAAACAGAATGTCTTAGATAGAATCGACGAAGCTTATTTGCTCTTAAAATAAATGACCTATTACAAATAACTTCAAAGTCTATCTTTACGTTATTATTATAAATTAAATATTATTTACTTTCTATATACGTTTCTTTACTCTTATTTAACGAAATCTAAATTTAGGCTATTTCAGTATAAAAATGCGAACTCAGTCTTTAAGGATATATGCTCAAAGCTTGATACAATCAACATTGTTCAAATTGACATTAAGATTTTGCCTATTTTAATCATAGATTCAATGAAGGTTTAAATTGGCAGCTAGCGTATATTTATTAATCGATTATTGCTGTAGCTAACTAAGATGGATAGTATGATTATGACGATATTTAATTTTGAAAAAAGATATTATTTGGTGGAGCCAAGGGGGATCGAACCCCTGACCTCAACGCTGCCAGCGTTGCGCTCTCCCAGCTGAGCTATGGCCCCATATAAGAGGGTAGAAAACAGTGCTTAATGATATTCAACTAGCCGAAAAGTGTCAATCTATTTAAAATTATTTGATTAAATAACGGTCTGATAAAACTCTGCTGAGTACCAGCAGAGTTTAAAGATTAACGAGTGACAGAATGTGAATCAACTTCATCTGTTTCTATTTTTTGTGGCATGAAGTGTTCTCGTTTAACTCCTAATTTAAGTGACATGTAAGCCGCAACATAAATAGAGGATATGGTTCCTAAAACAATACCAACACCTAATGTTTCAGAGAAACCTTTTAACATTGAACCACCAAAAATATATAAAATAATGACAACTGCAAGTGTTGTACCCGAAGTCATTAACGTTCGATGTAATGTCTGTGTCAATGAAATATTAATCACATCATAGGGTGATGCTCGACGAATTTTTCTAAAATTTTCGCGAATTCGATCAAATACCACGATAGTATCATTAAGGGAATAACCTATAATGGATAACATTGCAGCAATGATTGTTAAATCTAATTCTCTTTCAAACAATGATAAATAGCCTGCCGTAATAATCACGTCATGTGCAAGTGCCACAACAGCACCCGTACCAAACCGCCATTCAAAACGGAAGGCAATATAGATCATAATACAAACTAAGGCTGCACAAATAGCAAGGATACCATCTTGGGCAAGTTCTGAACCCACTGTAGGCCCAACAAATTCAATACGTTTAATTTGAGCATCAGCATCTATGCTTTTATGAATCAAATTTGAAATTTTGACACCTAACTCATTATCAATTACAGAAGAGACACTTCCATCGTTTTGTTTAGCCGATGCTAACCGAATAATGATATCCTTACTGCTACCATAATATTGGACGACTGGTTCGTGATAACCTGCTTCACGCAAGCTATTACGGATTTCATCAAGATTAACTGATTTAGTCACTGTAATCTCAACTGTCGTACCACCTGTAAAATCTTGTCCTAAATTGAATCCTTTCGTGAAGATTACAATAATAGATGCAACAACGAGTAGCATCGATATCACAAAAGCAATAAAACCAAATTTTAAAAAGTCAAGGACTCGGCGACCATGATTTAATTCTCTAACATCATGATTTATTTTATCATTAACAATCACAATACACCTCTAAATTGATAACTTATTAACACGACGACCGCCATAAATGAGATTTGCTAATGCACGAGTACCAACAATCGATGTAAACATTGACGTTAAAATACCGATACCGAGTGTGATAGCAAAGCCTTTAATTGAACCTGTTCCAACGGCATAAAGGATAATGGCAGTAATTAATGTGGTAATATTGGCATCAAATATACTGCTCCAAGCACCAGCATAGCCTTCATTAATGGCATGCTGAACTCCACGACCATTTTTGAGTTCTTCTTTAATCCGCTCGTTAATAAGAACATTAGCATCAACCGCCATTCCAACAGTTAACACAATACCTGCAATACCTGGCATACTCAGTGTAGCACCCGGTAACAAAGACATTATGCCTACGATTAAAATTAAGTTAGCTACTAGCGCAAGACTTGCAAATACACCAAATAGGCGATATACCACTAACATGAAGATAACCGAAATTAATAGTCCCCAAACGCAAGATTCTAAGCCTTGAGTTATATTTTCTTGCCCCATTGTTGGTCCAACGGTACGCTCTTCAATAATTTGAATTGGCGCAATTAATGCACCTGCTCGCAGTAATAATGATAGGTTTTTAGCTTCATCAATACTACTGATACCCGTTACTTGAAAACGTTCACTAAAGATACCTTGAATAGTTGCAACGTTAATGACTCGTTCATGCTTTTCAAAAATTGGTTTATCGTTTTCATCACGTTTACCCGTATCTTTGTATTCAACAAATAATGTAGCCATTGGCTTATGAATATTTTTTTGGGTGAAGTTAAGCATAGTTTTACCACCTGAACTATCTAAAGTAATAGATACTTCTGGTTGACCGTATTCATTCACTCTGTATGAAGAATCGGTGATGTGATCACCTGTTAATACAACACGTTTATATAATAATACGGGTTGTCCTCTATCGTTATATTTGATTTCGGAACCATAAGGAATTCGCATTTGCCCATTAATAATAGCGGCTAAATCCGATGAACTGTTTTCATTTACTTGTCGGAATTCAAGAGTTGCCGTTGCGCCTAATATACGTTTTGCTTGTGCTGTATCTTGAATACCAGGGAGCTCTACAACAATACGATCAGAACCTTGGCGTTGTACAATTGGTTCTGCAATACCTAGCTGATTTACACGATTTCGTAAAATAGTCGTATTTTGTGCAACAGCATCATTTTTCGCTTGTTGCAAGCGTAAATCACTAATACTAATTACTATGCTATTGTCATTTTGTGAAACAACTTTGAAATCTTGTAATCTATCTATTCTAGCAATGGCTTTGTTGCGATCATTAACATTATCAAATTGCATAACAATTTGTTGTTCATGATTTGCATTTAATGATTTATAGTTCAGTTTATTATTAGAAAACTCATATTTTATGTTTTCAATCGACTGATCGATTAGCTTATTTAGTGCTGTTGTCATATCCACTTCCATTAAAAAGTGGACACCCCCACGTAAATCAAGACCTAACTTCATTGGAGAGGCACCAAACATAGCAAGCCAATGAGGCGTAGCTGGTACTAAATTTAAAGCTACAATATAGTTTTCATCTAAATTCTTTGAAATTATCTCTTTAGCTTCAAGCTGAGTATCATTATCACCAAAACGAATGACCAAAGATCCATTTTCATAAACATAGGATTTGTAACCAATTTTATTTTTATCTAACAAGCTAATAATATTTTTTTGCTTTTCGGCATTAATTTTAGCACTATCAGAACCAGAAATTTGTATAGCAGGATCTTCACCATATATATTTGGAAGCGCATAAAGAAGGCCGAGGCAAATAACGACGACCAACATAATGTACTTCCACAAAGGATAGCGATTTAACACGACATGTTCTCTTGTGGGGGTTATTAAATTAACACAATGAATCTTAATTTATAAAATTTTATTATAAAGATTTCATTGTCCCTTTTGGTAATACAGACGTAATAAAATCACGTTTGATTATCACTTCAGTAGAATCATTCAATTCTAAAGCAATATAACCATTTTCGTTGACTTTCGAAACTCGTCCAATTAGTCCACCATTAGTAAGCACTTCATCACCTTTGCCGATAGAAGCCATCAACTCTCGGTGAGCTTTAGCTCTTTTTTGTTGTGGTCGCATAATCATAAAATAAAAAAACAATCCAAAAACAACCAGCATAATTATCATCAAATAATTATCGTTTGGTTTGGCTCCATCATTGGCATAGGCCTTAGAAATAAAAAAGTCCATACTTGTCCTCTTAATTCGATATTATTTTTAAAGGTTGAAATTGTATCATAAAAATTAATTTGGTTATGAACTATTTATTACCAAAAATAAGCGTTAAACAATAAATATTTAATTTGATGACAAATAGTTAAAGTTTTTGTGAAAGTAATGAAGATGTTATTAAGTAACTAAATGATATAAATATCTCAATAAATGACTAAAGTTGCATGAATAATGACAAAAATACTTGAATTATTTATTCATAAGATAGAAACTTAGTAATAGAAAGAATCATTTTTTTATAGTTTAATCGCAATTTTAAGGTAATCAAATAATATTGCAAAATAAAGTCTGACTTTCAAATGTTGATACAATAATTTGATTTAATTAATTAATTTAATAAATTTTTTTGTTTTTATTTAAATATTTAATATTACACATATAGATTTTATCTATTAAAAATAATATAAACTATTTAATTTTATCTTGTTAATATATATTTAATTTTACTTTTATTGTGAATAAAAATTATGAATAAAATTCATTTATTATTGTTATTAATATTATGCCTGTCTTTTGGGGTAATAGCTGATGAAAGTGATATAACAGATTCAAAACTTAAAATTTCAGATCCTAGTGCTTTAATTCCAGCTTTAAAACTCTCCGCAGAAAAAGGTGATGCGCAAGCACAATACTCATTAGCAAATATGTATAAACAAGGTTCAGGAGTTAAAGTAAATGATAATCGTGCTTTTTTTTGGTATAGAAAGGCTGCTCAACAAGGTTTAGCTAAAGCTCAAAATAATTTAGCTTATATGTATCAAAATGGCTTAGGTACCAAACAAGATTTATCTAAAGCATTTAAATACTTTAAATTAGCAGCAGATCAAAATTATGGTTTAGCATATTATAATTTAGCTTTAATGTATAAAAATGGCAAAGGCATCGCTCAAGATGTTCCTAATGCCGTAAAATATTTTGTTCAGGCTGGAGAACAAGGTGTTTATGATGCTTATCTTAACCTAGGTATTATGTATTTTTTTGGCGATGGAGTTCCTGAAAATCGTACGATTGCAGCAGACTGGTTTAGTAAAGCGGCAACAGGCAATCTCCCTGAAGCTCAATATTATCTAGGCGTCATGTCAGAACATGGCGATGGTTTAATTCAAAACCATGTGGCAGCAAACTATTTTTACACTCAAGCTGCTGAACATGGTCATGTACTTGCAATGTATAATTTAGGAATAATGTATGCCACTGGAACGGGTACAAAACCTAATAATGAGCTAGCTGCCCACTGGTTTACTAAAGCTGCTGAAGCTGGCTATGCAGATGCACAATATAATATAGGTGTAATGTATGATGTCGGTGGTGGAGTTCCCAAAGATGCTAAAAAAGCAATAGAATGGTATTTAAAAGCGGCGGAACAAGGTAGTGCCGATGCGCAATATAATTTAGCATTGAAGTATTTAGAAGGTGAAGGACTTGATAAAAATACTAAAAGTGCTATTTATTGGTTTACAAAAGCGAGTGAGCAAGGCGACCAAGACGCTAAAGCTTATTTAGATACACTAATAACAGAAGAATGAAAGGGCTAAAGCCCTTTTGGTATCTAACCTGAATTACGCATTCCTGCAGCAATCCCTGATATCGTAATCATCAATCCTTGTTCTACAATACCATTATCATCCTCATTACGTTGACGAGAACGACTTAATAGTTCTGCTTGTAATAAGTTCAACGGTTCAATATAGACATTACGCAAAGCTACCGATTGAGCAATCCATGGCAAATCAGCCATTAAGCTATCATCATCAGTAATTGTTAATACTGTATTAATATCTTCAGCTAATAAATTACGTAACTCTTCTCCTAAGGCCCACATTGCAGAATCAACTAATCTGTATTCATAGTACTGATGGATATTGGGTGCAGCTTTAGCATAGACCATTTCTAACATACCAAGACGGGCATTAAAAAAAGGCCAATGATGATACATCTCTCTAAGTAAATCTTTTTTACCTTCTTCAATTACTTTTTTTAGTGCACTACCCGCACCTAACCAAGAGGGCACCATTAAACGATTTTGTGTCCAAGCAAAGATCCATGGTATTGCTCTTAAACTTTCAATACCTCCGCCTGTTTTGCGTTTTTGAGGTCGAGAACCGAGCGGTAACCTGCCAAGTTCAGCTTCTGGCGTCACCATTCTAAAATAATCTACAAATTCAGCCCGTTCACGTACATAACGCCGGTAGCAACGACAAGATACATCTGACATTTCATCCATTATATCGCGCCATGCCTGCTTTGGTTCTGGAGGTGGTAGCAAATTAGCTTGCAATATTGCTGATGCATAAAGCATTAAGCTACTTAATGCAACTTCCGGTAATCCCAGTTTAAAGCGGATCATTTCACCTTGTTCAGTGACACGAAGACCGCCCTTTAGCGAGCCGGGTGGTTGTGAAAGTAATGCAGCATGAGCCGGGGCTCCGCCTCGTCCAATAGAACCACCACGACCATGAAAGAGTACTAAATTAATATTATATTTTTCAAATAATGCCACTAATTCTTCTTGAGAGCGGTATTGTGCCCAAGATGCAGCAAGCGTACCGGCATCTTTAGCCGAATCAGAATAACCAATCATTACCATTTGTTTACCTTGAATCTTTTCTCGATACCAAGGAATATCTAGTAATTTTTGCATAACTGATTTCGCATTATTTAAATCATCTAACGTTTCAAATAACGGTACAATCGGAACACATTTATGGCAATCAACAATTTTTAACAATAGATAAACAGCCAAAATATCAGAAGGTGCCTTTGCCATTGAAATGACATAAGATGCAATGGATTCTTCACCTGCTTTCTTGATAACACGGCAAGTATCTAACACTTCAGTAACGATTTCATATGGTTGCCAATTGTAGGGTAACAAAGGGCGTTTAGATTGTAGTTCTGTTAATAAAAATGTTTGTTTTTGTTCTTCAGACCATTGAGCATAATGACCTAAATTGAGCTCTTTAGTTAATGCATCTAGCGCTTCAGTATGAACAGAGCTATCTTGACGAATATCTAATCTTACTAATTGTAAACCAAAGCTTTTTATGCGCCGTAGAGTATCTATTAATGGACCATGTGCTATGGTAGACATGCCATGATCAATTAAAGATTGATAGCAAGTATAAAGTGGATTCCAAAGTTGTTCATTTTTTATCAGAATATCTGAAGGAGCTAATACTTGTTCATTATTAAGTAACGAAACAATATAACTTTGAGTTTTAACTAAACGAGCGCGTAACTGCTTCATGACTGCACGATATGGTTCTGATGCGGTTTTATTTGTTTCATCAAGCAAATCAATAACGGATTGACTACATTCTGTCATTGATAATTCACGCACCAAAATTTGAATATCAGCTAAAAATAATTCAATCGCTTTTAATCGTGCCTGTAACATCACTTTTTCAGTAACTTTAGCTGTTACATTTGGATTACCATCACGATCTCCTCCCATCCATGAAGTAAACTTAACAGGCACATTTTCGACAGCTAATTGTTCACTAAACGCATCCACCAGTTGATCGTTAAGTTCACGTAAAAATAAGGGGACGCCTTCCCATAGACTATCTTCAATCACAGAAAATCCCCACTTAGCTTCATCAAGTGGTGTGGGGCGTTTTTTTCTGATTTCATCGGTATACCATGCTTGACAAACTAACTGTTTTAATCGTCGCATAATTCGCTCTATTTCATAATCAGCTAAGTCATTATGATCCAGTTGGGATAGACAACTATTTATAGCTGTGTATGTATTAATCATCGTTCGACGATTAATTTCTGTTGGATGAGCGGTTAATACTAATTCTATAGATAATTCTTTAATAGCTTGAGTGATTGTCTGGTTGGAAAAATTAAGCTGTTTTAGCGTACTGAATAATTCCGTCATTTTTTTAGGGCTGCTAGCTGCTTCCCCATGAGGTGAAATGCCATAATATTCAGCAGCCGTATTAACTAAATTTAGAAACTGATTAAATGCTCTAGCTACATGTAATAAATCTTCATCATTAAGATTTTCGATTAACTCAAGTAATTCAGTATGAGATTGTTTATTACCTTGCTGTGCAGATTTTGAGAGTTGTCTTATTTTCTCAACTAACTCGAAAGTATCATTACCTGTTGCTCGTTTTATTGCATCACCGAGCAACGTACCTAACATATTGACATTACTTCGCATTGAGGAGTATTGACTATTCATTTTAATCTCATTTTAGTTAACATTATACCTAACCGACTTTAATCTATGTTTGCAATTGCACAGACCGACGATACAAATGTCTGTTTATTTGCTTAAGTTATATACTTTATAACAATGCTAATTTGATTTTAAATAATAAAATTTTATGGTTTTTATTTTTTTTATTGTTTTAATTATATTGAGGATACAACGTTATAAAAATTAAAATAATTGCCCTATTTGATAAAAATACTAAAGCTGAATATTTAAATATCTGTTTTTCAATGAATAGATTATCTGTAAGCCTGTATCTTAAATTAATTTGGGTATATACTAATACCATTCACAATGAGTATTGGGTTATTTAATGATCGTTGTATTTTATATCACGTCGATTATTGCTATCGTTGCAAGCATAAAAGTAATTAGTTGCTTACAGGTTAATAAGGCTATTTTATACCTTATTATTTCGCTTTTTGCTTCTGCTTTGATATTAATTATACTTGATAGTTATTTATCCGCTGTTTTATATATCCTTTTATTTATTGGAGGAACTGTTACGCTTTTTTTAATTGCTGCAAATATATTTCAAATTCAGCGAGATAATGTAGAAAAAGCTAAGTATGGAATAAGCCCTAAAATATGGTTAATGCCACTAATATTTGCTTTTATTTTATTAGTCATTCTTATTTACGGAGTGGTAAAAACTGATAGTCAACTACTGAAAGATTCACATAATTTAAGTCATGAAATATCAGTATATGTCTATATTTTAATGGCAGAATTAGCATCGTTTTTATTATTAGGAGCCGCAGTCATTGCTTATCATTTCAGGCAAAGACTGTTATCGGAGATTTAATATGATTCCGCTATTTCAATGTTTGATTTTAGCTTGTGTTTTATTTGTAATAGGTTTATTTGGCGTTATGATTCGCCGTAATCTTTATTTCTTGTTACTTAGTCTAATTGTTATGAATAACGGAATAATCATCGCCTTAATTGCTGCAAGTAATTATTGGCAACAAGTAGATGGGCAGATTCTGGCTATTTTAGCTATTATTACAACGCTTGCTCAAGTTTGTGTTGGACTTGCACTTCTGAAGAAATTAATTTTTAAACGAAAAATTATCAATATTGACTCATTAAGCGAAATGAAAGGATGAATTTACTTTATTTAACTATCATTATTCCCTTGCTTTCTTTTTTAGCTTTAGTTAGTTTGGGAAGACAAATACGTTCAATTAACATAACCATTATCGGTATTAGTACAATGCTAATTGTCGTATTAATTTCCACATTTTCTTGTATTGACTTTATCACTAACTCAGTACCGGATATGTCATTGATTTATAGTAAAACACTATGGAACTGGTTTTCTATTGGCGATTTTAATATTCCGATCACTTTAACCTTAGATGGATTATCGCTAATTTTTCTTGTTTTGATTGCTTTTATAGGAATTCTTGTTTATTTTTTTGCTGCATTTTATTTAACATCACAAAAAGATATCTATACCTTTTACGCCTATAGTAATTTATTAATAGCAAGTATGTTAACCATCATTCTAGTTGATAATTTACTCGTTATGTTAATCGGATGGGAAGGTGTTAGCCTCAGTATTTACTTACTTATTGGTATTTACCACAAACAAATGCGTAATAGTTATTCTGCAGTAAAAACTTTTTTTATGATGCATTTAACTGATCTTTTCTTCATTATCGCAATATTTTTAATTTTTCAAACACTCGAAACATTAAATATTCAAGATATCTTAAGCACCGCACATGATAATTTAGCGGTAGATTCTGACATCATTTTTTGGATCACGTTATTGTTGTTCTTAGGTGCAATTAGTAAATCAGCACTTTTTCCAATGCAATCATGGTTTAATGAATCAACGCTAGCTTCTATGCCTGCCGTAGCATTAATGCAATCTTCGACAGTAATTTTAGCGGGCGTGTATTTGATTTTAAGACTGAGTAATCTGTTTATGATGTCAAGCGATGTACTTTACATTATGACCATAATTTCATCATTATCGATAATATTTTCAAGTACAATTGCGTTAGTACAATATGATATTAAACGAATTGTAACCTTTATCAATTTAGCTCAAATTAGTTATATCTTTTTTGCATTTTCTACACAAAATTGGACGTTATCGCTAAATTGCTTAATCAATTATGCCATTACCAGTGTGTTACTAATATTTGCTTCATCAATACTCATTCAAAAATGTCATGGAGAGCGTGATATAAGTAAATTAGGAGGATTAACTAAAGAATTTCCATTGTTATTGGTAATCTTTTTATTCATCATGTTATCAGTTAGTGCTTTACCTTGGATTTCTGCCGCATTTTATATAAAAGGCGATATCATTTGGAGCTTAATCTTACAAAATAGTTTAGTTTCGGGCACTATTGGCTTATTAGGAATATTATTTGCTAGCTTGAGTATTTGGCGCTTAATCCTTAAAGTGTTTTATCATAAATTGAAAATACACGATTTTGCTAAAACCAACTTAATGAGTTATCTTCCTATATTGATACTGTTGATCTTTACTACAGCCCTTTTTACGCATTTCCCATTACCAATCAAAGGTATTATTTCAACGAGTGAATTAGATCATCAAGGGAATTTATCTTTCCTGTTTCTGTTGACCGGTATTGTTGTGTTGAGCTTCATCATTGCTTATACCTTATATGCACATCCAAACAGCGAAGTGAAAGAAGTATTTAACACTCCTTTGGTAAAATCTTTCATCCGTTTTTGCACAGCTAATTGGCGTTTTGATTATCTTATCAATCTGTTACTTGTTAAACCTTATATGATGTTAGCCAATAAGTTAAAAAAAGATCCATTAGGCATATGGGATAATTGGATAATGACGAGCATAAAAAAGACAAGCTCGCATGTTGTTGGTTTAGAAAATGGACATCTCAGATGGTATATTGTTTCAATTGTGATGGGTTGTATCTTTATTTTGATGTTACTAATTTTTATTTGATAGGGGTGTAATCATTCATGTTATTATGGCTTGTTTTCTTACCAGTATTAGGCGGATTTATTGGTTGGTTATGTCCGATTTTTATACACCGCAAAGTGGCATCCAGTGATACACAGCCTAGATGGAATAACCTATCATTTATTATAGCGTTAATTACAATTTCTATCACACTGATATTAATAATCAATTTATGGTTAAATGCCGCAGCGACTATTGAACAGGGAGAAAACTGGGCAGAAGAAGTCAATTTTGAATGGATATCTTTATTAGGGATTCGTTTCCATTTATGTTTAGATAGCTTATCTATAATTGTGATTTCTTCATCCTTATTGATTGTATTGATCACTATTATCTACTCAAGTAAAGAAAATATTAATAACCCTGGCCTGTTTTATTTTAGTATTTTATTAATGACTTCGGCCGTTATATTATTATTTACCGTAACAGATCTATTTTTACTATTCTTTTTTTGGGAAGCCGCTACCATACCAGTTTATTTTTTAATTTCATTATGGGGAAGACGGGATTCAAACTCATTATTACGTTTCAATGGTGCAAGTAAATTTTTAATTTATACTCAAGTTAGTAGTTTATTGATGTTAATCTCTATCGTGTCACTGGTGTTGATTAATTGGAATTTAACAGGTCATTGGACATTTGATTACCGAGTTCTAACGAAAACTCCCATTTCGAGCAATACTGAATTTTGGTTAATGCTTGGCTTTATGGCTGCCTTTATTGTTCGAGTCCCTTTTGTCCCATTTCATAATTGGTTTATCGAAGCTCATATAGAATCATCAACTACAGGTTCGATGATGATAAGTGGCTTATTACTTAGTACCACAATTTTCGGAATACTGCGTTTTGTAATTCCACTATTTCCAAACGCAACGCTGATGATCGTACCTTATATTTTGTCACTTGCCTTATTTTCAATTTTTTATTCCGCTTTAGTTGCATTTACACAAACTGACATAAAAAAATTGATTGCCTATATCCACATTGCACTTATGTCTTTTCTTACTGCTATTATCTATAGTGGTTCAATTATTGCCTATCAAGGTGTCATCATACAGATGATTGCTATCAATTTCGCTATTGTAGGCATGTTTATTATTAGTGGCCTGTTAGTTGAATGTTATTCAACTCGAAATATTAATCAATTTTCGGGTGTTAAGCACCAAGTTAGTTATCTTTCAACTTTTACATTATTTTTTATATTGGCTGTTTTAGGTATTCCTGGTACAGCAAATTTTATTGGTAATTATCTAATGTTACTTGGTAGTTTTGGTTCTTATTCTTATTATACAATTTTATTAGCTATTGGATTATTATTGCTATCTATATCATTTATTATACGTATGCAACCTATATTTTTTAGTGTTCCAGATGAAGAGACTGCACCAAAAAATCAACTAAGTAAAAAAGATTTATTATTATTAAGCAGTTTATCAGCTGTACTTATTCTTATCGGTCTATATCCTCAATTGATTTTAGATATGTCTTATTCTGTTGTTAACCAAATACAACAATATATCACTACGGAACGAGTAGGAGAATAATAAGTTATGATTGCTTTATCGCCTATTTTCATATTGAGCGTTACAATAATTATCTTGTTGTTTTCAATATTTTTTTTAAAAATTGAAACAAAAAAATGTGCAATTTTAACTATAAGCGGTTTAAGCTTAGCTTTATTCAGCGCAGCGATAATTGGATATAAAATTTCTATCAATAATAAAAACATTACTGATATCAGTAGTGATAATATGCAACTATCTTTTTCTTTAACTCTTCCAACATTTTCAAATTTTTCTAAAGAAAAAATACTTGCTGTTGAAACCCCACCTACAGCCCCTACGGCATCAGATAACAATACGACAGAAAGTAAAATTACTAACGATAACATTACGTTAGAAAACAATTCAACTGAGCATAAACATGTTGTAAAGGCGCCTAAACATTCTTCACGCCTGAAACTAAACGAAGATAATACTGATTGGGTGTCACAAGAAATCACCACACTTTTTACATGTGATGGATATGGTTTACTTTATAGTAGTTTAATTTTAATGATATCAATTATCGTAAGCTGCTTAGCATTTCGTTGGTTTAAACAAGAACAAACTTCACAAGGCCTGTTTTATTTAATATTAGTTTTTATGGCGTTAGGCGGTGTAACGTTAATGTATGCTAGCCATTTAATGGCTTTTTTTATTGGCGTTGAATTACTCTCCATTCCTTTTATAGGACTCATTGGTTACCAATATATTCAAACTCATTCACTAGAAGCCGCCGTAAAATATATGATTTTATCTACTATTGCTAGTGCATTCTTGCTTATGGGCATAGCATTTTATTATGCCGCATCTGGTGAATTAACCTTTAGTGGTTTAAGTTATCAATTATCAACAATGACATCTCAAAGTCCATTGTTATTAATGGGTGTCTGTTTAATGTTAGTGGGTATCGGTTTTAAACTATCTCTCGTGCCTTTTCAACTTTGGCTACCGGATGTCTATCAAGGTTCACCAACGATTGTTGCCTTATTATTATCAACCGTTGGTAAGGTTGCTATCTTTTGTGCTATTGCTAGATTGTTTTTATTAGCCCCCATTGTAAACAACGAAACCATACGTATTATTTTAGTGTTCATGGCATTCTTTTCAATTTTATGGGGGAATTTATTTGCATTCATACAAAGTAGTTTAAAAAGGCTATTAGCTTATTCCTCTATTGCCCATTTTGGTTATTTATTCATTGCTTTAATTGCGGTGCAATATCAAGTATTAGCATTGGAAACCATTGGAGTATATCTAATTGGTTATACCCTTGCCAATATTACAGTTTTAGGTGTAATAAGTTTAGAATCACATTCGAATGAATTACGCGATCATGAGAATGAAATCGATTTATCCGGATTATTTTGGAGACGTCCAATTCTTGCCTCAGCTATGGGAGTGGGTTTATTATCCTTAGCTGGTATGCCGTTAACAGTCGGTTTTATTGGTAGATTTTTATTAATTTTATTAGGGGTGACAGCCGAATTATGGTGGTTAATGGCAGCTGTCGTTATTGGTAGCGCACTGGGACTTTATTTTTATGCTCGCTTAGTTATCAACCTTTATTTAAGACCCAATTGTCGTGATGATCAGCTTGTAAATAATCCCCTCATGAATATTAAATGGCAAGATTTTCGATTGAGTGAAGTTCTTATTGCAATATCAGCATTACTGATAATAATTTGTGGTGTTTATCCGAAATGGATATTTAATTTAGTCACCATGGCTCAGTACTTGTCTACTTAAGAAAAACTTCTACTTATTTATAAACATAAAATATAGGTGTCTGTACCAATAAATATATTTAGTACAAATGACAATCTAAAAATGCTTTATCTAAACTAAAGGGTTAACTTATTAAATCAATTTTTTTTCAAAAATGATGAATAAGTTAACTTAAAACATACATCAAAAATTGGTTAGCTCCTATCGAATAACTATTTTAAGTCAGCTGTAAATTCTTTTTTTAACTGAAAGCCAAATAACAATCCCATACTTGAATCATATTAGTGATAGTTTAAGAAATCGATAGCGATAATTCAGATAAATCATATCGTTTCATCAAATAATGTTTCTATCAATTTAATCGATATTTTAACTATAGCTTGAAGCAAAAAAAAAACCACTCTCTCGAGTGGTTTTCAATTTAACGTTTAAATAATTATGGTTTAATTTCTGCCGTAACTTTAAGATTATAACCTTGAGCACCAGCTTTATAGTTACCACTTGCATACATGCTATCACTATTAAGTTGACCTAAAGTAATCACTTGTGTACTTGCAATTACATCGGCTGACGCTGGTACACTTTCGTAATTTCCATCTAATGACCATTTAAAGTTATAATTCGCACTTAAATCAACATCATTAGCATCTAATATACCATTTCCATTTTTATCTAACCATACAACTGCTTTATATTTACCGCCTTGTTTAGGAACTAAAGTACTCGAAGCTATGCTGTAGTTATCATTTGAATCAGCTGCGAGAATATAAACTTTCATTTCATCTGATGCAATTGGACCAAATCCATTTAAATTTGGATTGTCAACATCACCTGGACCTTCATCTTTACCATCTAGATCACTTGGAATTGGACCACCGGTAAGATTCCCATTTTCATCAATTCCATTAACTGTACCAGGTGCCTTGTTACTCCAAATATCAGATACTCTTAACCATTGGTTAGCATAAGGTAAACCAAATTCAGTCCTTTCTAAAATTTTGAAACCAATTTTAGTTGCCCCAGCAAACTCATCTGTAATCTTAAATTTAATTTCGTTTTCAGAAGCATTATTTGTGCCTGAAAGTTCTAATGTGCTCATATTTGCTTCTTTCCAAGTATTACCTAGAAGATAAAAAACTTTTAAAGTCGTTTTAACAGAACCTTTATCTTCATCGCCATCAGTATCTTGTAGGTTATACTTAATTTTAATATAGTTACCGACTTTAGCTTGTGTTTGACCAATTGTATTACCCGCTGAATCTTCAACAGTTAGCGTCAAAGAATGATCTTTTGCATTAGCAGAAGTACCTTTAATTAACGGTGGATTACCTTCAATTGGCTTAGTAGTTTTTGCGTCTAATGCAAAAGCATTACTGACAGTAAAACCGGCTAAGAACATACCTAATGCGATATTCTTAATAATTAATTTTTTCATGTTTAGTTCCTATTTTTATTTGTAACATCAAATGTACTAATAATTAATACACTGATACATTGATTATTTTTAGATTACCTGAACTCCTTGGTAATCTAATTACGCTTTTATTGTTCATGAATGTTATTGAACAAATACTTGTAATCTAAACCCTTGATCACCTGCACATGCAATTGGAGATGCATTTAAAGGACTGAAATTTAAATCTTTCGGTGCATCTGCAGTTGCTTGCATACTAGTGCCACTACTAGCAAAACTATTCGTTTTTAAACTTCTGATTTTATAGCGAGCATTAATTCCCATACCGACATTAAACCAAGGCCCATTTGGATTTACCCTAACATCAGGTAATGCTGCTGTTGATGCTTTTCCTGGACATGCTGCACTGTTGGAATCAACAAGTGACCAAATAACAAACGGATTGTTAATTTCTGTTATTCCATCAGCTGCATAGACTTTGACATAATATTCATTATCGACTTTCCACTCTTTAGAACCATTAGGATCAAATTCAAGGGAGCGTCCTACTTGGCTAGCGACTAATACACCATCACTACGATAAACCTTGATTAGTCCCGCTTGACCACCAGTAAAATCGACAGATACTTTGTTAAATGACGAACCAAATTGCTCAATTGAAGTTGAAAATTCAATAATTCCTTGTATGTTGGAAGCGACATCTATTGCATAACTGTCTCCAATAACTTCAACACCAGCAGCTGTAGCCGCTTTCTGAGATACTTTTTGACCCATTTTGATTTTTTCAAATGATTTAACAATGACACACGGTTCTTGTTTTGGACATGCATTTACATTGCCAGAAGTTCCATCAATTAATGGAATTTTTTTGCCGTTGCTAACAGCTGTCCATCCTTTAAGAACAGAATCGAACGAGTCAGGAATTCGCTTCATTAGTTGCTCATCACTAAATCCATCAACATCTGCTGCCGTAATTATTGTGCCATTAGATACTTTCGGTTTTACCAAACTTGCCATTAGCGTTACCGCAGTGTTTCCATCAGCTAAATTAGAAGCCATTGTTGTACGATTACCACTTCTATCAACAGCCCAGAGACCAATTTTTCGCATTGCTGGGTTTGGCAAAATTTCAAAAGTTACAGGATTTGATGTTGCTGTACGACCTTTTTTATCTGTCACTGTTACGGCTAACGTATATTTGCCATCAGTGCTATGTGGACGACGTAATCCGTTTTCATCAACATAAGTAGGCGCCATTATTTTCCAATTTTGAGTGTCTGTCGTAGGAGTAGCCCATGATGATGAAGTACAAATACCTGTTGTATTACAGAAGAAACCGCCTCCTGCATCTATTTGATACATATCGCCCGTCCATTTTAGAGAACTTAGACTTTTGGCATTATATACAGCAATATTGACATCATATGTCTGACCTTCGACCAATTGGAGGGCTTCAAGTCCTAAATCGACACTGAGTTTTTTCTCTTTATATTCAAGAACAATATAATTATTACGATCAACCAGATCATAACGACTTCCAGCTAGCGATCGTGCTTTTTGAACCATATCTGGATCTAACTGATCTTTTAGAGGCACCCCTAAACGATAGTTCATTGTTAATGATGCAGAGGTTGCTTTTTTGTTATTTTGTCCTCTTTTATGTTCTGCTTTCAATGTAAATAGCGGAACTGGGGTATAATCTAGACCTGCGGTAATTGCTCTTGGATTTTTTTGGAGATTGTCTTTTCCAAATAGGGCAACTTTATCACCAAAGTATTGTTCATACATTAGCGAACCACCTAGATGAGGGTATTGAGGTAAGTATCCTTGTAGACGTATATCAAAACCTTTAGCCGCACGCTCTAAATATTCATCAAAATCACGTGACTGTTTCCAGCTTGATAACGGGTGATAATAGTTAGCAGCCAGCTTCATATAATCTGTCCATGCTTCTGCACCGATACCTAAGCGATTATGAGCCCGTTGAAAATCATGGTCTAAAAAAACGTTGTAACCAAGTAACCATTTTTTATCCGCTACATCCCAACGTTGTCCTATACCAAAGTTTCCTATCCGACGGTTATGTTCATACTCTTGAAATGAAATTTGACTAAATATCAACATATTATCAGTGTCATACAATGGACTAAATAATTTGAGACTGAGATTATTAAAGTTACCTTTGTCACTCACATCAAATGATAATTGTGCTGTACCAAATCGTCCTAAAAAATCTTGAGCTGCATTACGTAAAGGATCAACAACATGATTTCTTACATTACTACGTACATAGTTTTCTGCGTAAGTCCGACCTTTATTCCTTAAATGACCAGATAAACCACCATTTTCAGAAGATAATAATTGTTCCCAATCTTGTGTTGCTAATGTTTGTAATGTTTCAGCGACATAAGTATCTAATTTTTCTTTATCTGCTTTAACATCGTATTTTTCATCTGACCCTAAATTTGGTAAAGCATACTTATCTTGCTTCTCTTGCTTTTCTTGCTTTTCTGGCTCTGATAAATGTTTAGATGGTAATAATGGTGAGTTTTCGGGAAGAACTAAAAGTTCACCTTCTTCGACAGAATCTCTTTTATCAAAACGACCAGCATTCATTTCGCGTAATTGGTCGATTGTAATTCCACTTCTTAATGCAATTTGATAGAGACTAGCCTTTTTGTTATTTATCATCTCACGAACTTTTGATCCATTTTTAAGTTCGATGATTTTATTACTATCAACTGCATCTGAAGACAAAGTATTATTTGCATCCAAAGCTATGGCTGTTTGGCAATTTAATGCAATTAATACTAATGCAGAGATAACTTTTAAATTAAGATTTGTTTTCATCTTAATCGTTCCTTATATTTCCAAAAATTGATAAATGATTATCAAAAAACTGTTATTTAGCTATTAGAAAAGAAAATTGCGTTTTAAAACATTTTAAAGATTATGCGATCCTCTGAATCTTTAAAAATCTTTACAAAATTTACTTTCATAAAAATTATATTACAAAGAGGTCATTTTACAAAAATTTATTTAAATATTTTTGTAAAGAATTAGAGTGGATTTCTGTAGAAAATGAATAAAAATAATTTTTTTTAACCGAAGAAAAAAATGCTTATTTTTTTATGTAAATGTTTTTTATGATTTTTTTATTTTTCCAATGAGCTAAATAAAACTCATTAGATTGATTTTAATTATTAAAAAGATAGGGATTTCTATATATTTTTTGATTTTTGATAAATTTGTCATTTTTACAATAATAAGCACTTATTGATCTTCATTATAAATTTCTAAATTTTCTGATTCTTTATTTATAAAAAGGCCAAGAGTATTACTATTTCTTTTTTGTTCGAGTAATGATAAATAATTATCATCTACATCTTCAGTAATATATTTACCATCAAAAACAGAACATTCAAAATGATGAATATCTGGGTTTTCTTCTCTAATTGAGTCAATCAAATCGGTAAGATCTTGAAAAATTAGCTTATCTGCTCCAATTTCTTTAGCTATTTCTTCAACCGTTCGGTTAAATGCAATGAGTTCACTTGCAACAGCCATATCGATACCGTACACATTTGGATGTCTAATTTCAGGAGCTGCCGAAGCTAAATAGACTTTCTTCGCACCTACTGAACGTACCATTTCTAAAATTTTTTCAGACGTTGTTCCACGAACAATTGAATCATCAACTAAAAGAACATTTTTACCTTCAAATTCTATACGATTTGCATTAAGTTTACGTCTTACAGAAAGTTTGCGAGTAGCTTGACCAGGCATAATGAATGTTCGACCAACATAGCGATTTTTTACAAATCCTTGTCGATAGGGTTTATTTAGGATTCGGGCAATTTCAAGTGCGGCATCACATGATGTTTCAGGGATTGGAATAACAACATCAATATCGACATCTTTCCATTCTCTCGCTATTTTATTACCTAATTTTTGTCCCATTAAAATACGCGATTGATAAACCGATACGCCATTCATTAATGAATCAGGTCTTGCGAAATAAACATATTCAAATATGCACGGATAATACTGAGGATTATCGGAACATTGCTGTGAATAAAATTGTCCATCTTGGGTAATGTAAATGGCCTCCCCCGGTGCGACATCTCGAACAAATTCAAAATCAAGCACATCTAATGCAACACTTTCTGAGGCAACCATGTATTCAATTTGTTGATTATCAAGAACTCGTCTACCTATTACTAAAGGACGAATACCATAAGGGTCACGGAATGCAACAAGCCCATGTCCTATAATCATAGCGACACAAGCATATGCGCCTTTAATTATTTTGTGTAAATTAGCGATGGCGTTAAAGATATTATCCGCCGTAAGCGGATAAGTTGGAAATTGGTCTAATTCACTGGCAAATATATTAAGAAGAACTTCTGAATCAGAGTTAGTATTAATATGTCGTCTTGCAAGTTCAAAAACTTTTTTACTTAATTCATCGGTGTTGGTTAGGTTGCCATTATGTGCAAGTGCGATACCATAAGGAGAATTTACATAAAATGGCTGTGCTTCAGAGGGACTTGAGCTACCTGCGGTAGGATAACGAACATGACCAATGCCTAATTTACCTTGTAAACGTTGCATATGATGTTCCTGAAAAACATCTTTAACTAAACCATTTGCTTTACGTAAACGAAAGCGATTCTGTTCATCTATAGTCACAATTCCTGCTGCATCTTGTCCTCGATGTTGTAATACGGTTAATGCATCATAAATTGATTGATTTACTGTACTACATCCTAAAATACCAACAACACCACACATATAATGATTACCTCAAAATTACTGCACTAAAAATGAAGACGATTGTTGTATAAATTCAAAAAACCAACGAATTATAAAATGGAAATGGGGGATAAGCTGTGATTCTTCCCAGTATTTCGATTGCGATAATGGTGTAAAGGTATCCACAAAAAACAGTATCGCAGCGACAACCAAAATGCCTCTTAATACGCCAAAACAGATACCCAATACGCGATCTGTTCCAGATAATCCTGTTTTTTGTACTAATTCACCAATAATATAAGATATGACTGCACAAACAAGTAAAGTAGCAATAAATAGAATTGCAATCGCAACGGAAGTACGTACTAATTCGCTATCGAAATAAGTAAGATACTCGGTAATATAAACATAAAATCGACTTGCAATAAAAAAAGCAAGTACCCAACTGATTAGCGATAATGCTTCACGCACAAATCCACGAATAATGCTGATTAATGCTGAAAAAATTATGACGCCAATAATCGTAAAATCAACCCAATTCATCATAATAACCTACAATTATATTTTTATAAGATGTTTAATTTGAAATAGCTTATTAATAAATTTTTATGTAAAACAATCAATTATAAAACTTTAATACTATTGGTTTATTTTTTAATTTTATCTATTAATTAGCCACAATTATACTTTTTTGTTTGGTTAAACTATTAAGATTATCGATTACTTGCTCAGCTTGCTCTCTTTTACCATATGGCCCTACTTGTAATTTGATTAATTGATTAGGTTCTGGATTTTTAGGAATTACTTTAACGTTGTAATTATTTAATCTTAACAAAGCCACTAGCTCTTCTATTTTCTTTTTATTTTTTAACGCCGCTATTTGAATCATATAAAGTTTAGATTCTTGTTCACTTACTTTAACATTATCGCTTGGTGTTGTTTCGTTAATATCATTTTGAGCAACATCAGGAGAAATTAAAGAATTTAAATCCTGCTCATTATCTGGTATATAAGGAATATCATCTACACCATAGGCACTATTAGCATGGTTGTCATCAGTTGTAGATTCGATCGATTGAAATTGTTGTTGAACAATATCGGGTTGCAAAATTGGGGAACTTGAAGTCTGATTATTTGATTTATCCGTTATAATCCATGGTGCAATCAGCGCTAGTATAAGCAATAATGTTGCAAAACCCACAAACCGATTCCTAATTTTATTTTGACTATTTGGAGTAGTGTTTTTATCTTTTGTCATGATTAATTTCACTTAATATTCATATTGTTCTAAAACATCCGCAACTGTATGAAATGAACCACATACTATGATAATATCATCTTCTTCTGCATCATGCATTGCTTTTTGATAAGCGGTTAAGACATCATCAAATGTAAAGATAATACCTTCCCCTTTATCTTCCAAATATCCTTTAAGCACTTCCGCTTGACATCCTCGTTCACCATAAAGTGAAGCACAATACCAAACATCAGCTTTTAATATTGATAAAGTACCTTGGATATCTTTATCTTTAAGCATACCAATCACAATTCGAATGTTACCCATCTTTGATCGTTGAGCTTTTAATTTATCAAGTTGTTTTACTAGATAAGTGGCAGCATGGGGATTATGAGCAACATCAACTATAACGAGTGGGTTTTGTTGAATAGTTTGAAATCTACCAACCAAACTTGATTGGATTAATCCCTTTGCAATTTCATCTTGAGTAATGTTTAAAGATGAGTAACTTAATGCAGCAACTGCAGTCGCTGCGTTAGCTAATGGTATATTATTCGCTATGGGTAAATTTTCGTAGTGTACCCTAGAAGACTGAAAAGACCATTTAACATTATCAATTTGATGATAAAACCAATCATGATTTACTGAGAAAATTGGACAATTAACAGATTTTGCAACCAATGGAATTGATGTTGGAACATTTTGCTCACCAACAATGGCAATACTTTTCGATTTAAAAATACCCGCTTTTTCCTGACCAATACTTTCACGAGTATGACCTAAATACTCTACGTGGTCTATGTCTATGGTGGTGATTATGGCGATATAGGCATCCACTATGTTGGTTGCATCTAGCCTTCCACCTAATCCTACTTCTAATATAACGACATCTAATTTTGCTTGTTTAAATTGATAAAGTGCAGCAAGTGTTGCATACTCAAAATAAGTTAGAGAAATATCACCTCGTACATTTTCAATTTCTACAAAAGCATTTACCGTTGCTTGTTCGGTTGATTCTTGGTTATTTATTCGAACTCGCTCAGTAAAACGTATCAAATGAGGTGAGCTATAAACACCAACTCTTAATTTTGCTGCCAATAGCATCATTTCAAGAGTTCGGCATGTTGTGCCTTTTCCATTGGTTCCAGCTACAGTAAAAATATAAGGTGCAGGCTGTAACAGATCTAAGCGTTGGGCAACGGTTTTTACTCGATCCAGACCTAGATCAATCGTTGTGGGGTGCAGTTTCTCTAAATAACAAAGCCATGCTTTTAAATCAGACATGGCATTAAGTTTTTCATTTTGCATAGAGATTACACAGTCTCATCGATAGTTACATTGTTAGTCATATCGTTAAAAGGATCGGGTATTCTCATTAATTTTGCTAACAAACTAGCAATTTTTGGTCTCATTTCTTTACGATGAATGATCATATCAATTGCGCCTTTTTCAAGTAAAAATTCACTTCGTTGGAATCCTTCCGGCAATGTTTCTCGAACGGTTTGTTGAATAACTCGCGGGCCGGCAAAACCAATCAGCGCTTTTGGCTCAGCAATGTTGATATCTCCAAGCATAGCTAAACTAGCAGAAACACCACCCATTGTCGGATCAGTCATGACAGAAATATAAGGTAACCCTTCATCCTGCATTTTTGCAAGGATTGCACTGGTTTTTGCCATTTGCATTAGCGAAAATAATGCTTCTTGCATCCTAGCTCCACCACTAGTTGAAAAACATATTAGTGGACATTTATCTGCAATGGCTTGTTCAGCTGCGCGTGTAAACAGCGCACCAACTACCGATGACATTGAACCACCAATAAATGCAAATTCAAAACAAGCGACGACGACAGGAATGCCAAACAAGGTTCCTTTCATCACAACCATAGCTTCTTTTTCACGAGTCTCTTTTTGAGCCGTGGTTAAACGATCCTTATATTTTTTAGTATCTTTAAATTTTAAAATATCTTTCGGTGCGAGATCTGAACCTAACTCAACATCTGAACCTTCATCTAAAAAGTGGTATAACCTTACGCGTGCAGGAATATGCATATGGTGATCACATTTCGGACATACCTCTAAATTGCGATCTAATTCAGCTTGATAAATAACTTGTTCACAGTTGCTACATTTGGTCCAAACTCCGCCTGGAATATTCGCTTTTTTATGATCAGATGATATATTATTTTTACTTAAAATCTTTTCAATCCAGCTCATTATGATTCTCTCATTGTGCTACACTTTAGAAAATATCGGGCTATTGTATAATACTTTGCGCTAATTCTTAATAGTTGTTTTAATTTTTATCTTATGCATTACCTATGATTGGAAAATATTTAACATTTTCAGATCTCAGTAAATATTAAATTTTAACGCTTGTTTTAATAACCATTTTAACCAAAATTGTTGAATATCTAAGTGGTTACATAATAAAAATAGTGTTAGGTTACTTTATTTAAAATTAAAGCAATTATTAACGGAAGTAATACTATTTGCATTAAACAAGTGATTGATAATAAATTCCCATATTCTATATTTTTGTATAGTAATGCGGTTGGTACTTTAAAAATAAAAATGAAGTTAACAATAATACAAATAAAAATTATTATACTGGGTTGAATGATACTTTTTATGAGCCTATCTGTTTGAATTCTATCAAATGATTGTTTAAAACAAGGTATAGTTAAACCAACTGCTATTAATATACCCGATATATATACAATATTTAAAATATTGTTAGAAATCTCCATGCTGAATAATTGAAATACATTCGTAATTAACAGATATCCTTTTATCAGGACAAAAGTTGTAAATATGGCAAACAAATTAAAGTGAATTTTAGTACTATTGGTCGCTGTAAAAGGAAATGACTGTTGATTTTTTATAAAGTATTTATTGGAAAAATTTAATAAATAGTAAAGTAATAAACTATATAATATTAAATAAAACATAACCGATATAATGATGATAAATATATTTTTTATTGGATATAAATCTCCAAAATCAAATAGTAAAGTTTTAGGAATAAAATAAGCCATTACTGAAAATAAGACCATTATAATTATCACCAATTCTACATTGGTTTTATTAATTATATGGACATTTAAACTGTGTAGAAATAATGACAAAATTCCAAATACAAATACTACATCTAAAATATGAGTTTTTAACAAATAATTAATGATATTAAAAGGAGAAAACTTTATTAGTTCCCAAAAGTATGCTAAATCGAAATAGATAATCATCGAAGAGATAGTTATTAAACAGCTAATAACAAAATAAATAAAACTGCCAATCAATGGCAATGTAAAAAAAGCGTTTTCTTTCATTAGATTTCCTTATCAATTTTAGTATTCATGTATAGATATTTATTTTTTAGTCAATTCGTTTTATAAAATGTTTAATTTTAAATCCCATTGCAATCAATGATGCAAAATAGACAATGATGCCAACCATTACCAATAATAATAAACGGCTAACTCGTATGAGCATTGAACCGGTCGACCAATCAGGTAATAATCTTGAACCAAACCATAGAACCAATGACATTAAAATAACGGCAATAATCACTTTAGTTAAAAAAAGATACCAACCAGATTGAGGTTGATAAAGTTTCTTTTTTCGTAATTGCCAAAACAATAGTCCAGCATTAAAACATGCAGCCAAACCAATGGATAACGACAGTCCAGCATGTTGTAATGGACCAATAAAAACCAAATTCATCAATTGCGTTAAAATTAAAGTAACAACAGCAATTTTAACAGGAGTTTTAATGTCTTGTCTGGAATAAAAAGCAGGTGCTAAAACTTTAATTAAAATAAGCCCCAATAACCCTATCGAATAAGCGATCAAAGCACGTTGTGTCATTAGCGTGTCATTTGACGTAAACTGCCCATATTCAAATAATGTTGAGATTAATGGGCGCGAAATTACACCTAACGCGACCGTACTCGGTAAAGCCAATAAAAAGCACAAACGTAATCCCCAATCAAGTAATTCCGAATATTGCTTATGATCACCATTTGAAAAGCTTTTGGCCAATGACGGTAATAAAATAGTACCCAATGCAACACCCAGTACGCCAGCTGGGAATTCCATTAATCGGTCAGCATAATACATCCAAGACACAGATCCTGAAATTAGAAAAGAAGCAAAAATTGTATTGATTATTAGTGAGATTTGACCAACTGAAACCCCTAAAATTGCTGGTCCCATTTGTTTCAGAACTCGCCATACACCACTATCTTTTAAATTAATACGAGGTAAAACTAACATCCCTATTTTTTTTAAAGTAGGCAGTTGGAAAAGCAATTGCAAAAATCCACCGACAACAACAGAAAAAGCTAATGCCAAAACAGGTGGATTGAAATATGGGGTTAAAAATAGTGTACAAACTATCATACTAATATTAAGCAACGTTGGCACAAATGCAGGGACAGAAAAGCGATTCCAAGTATTGAGTATTGCACCAACTAATGATGCCAGCGAAATAAAAAAGATATATGGAAAAGTTATCCGGAGCATTACAGTAGCAAGTTCAAATTTATCCACTGATTCTTGCATAAATCCTGGTGCGGTTAACATAATGATAAAAGGTGCGGTAATCACACCAATTAATGTAACAAGTGCTAATACCAATGTTAATAAACCTGCTACATAAGCAATAAATGTCTTCGTTGCCTCGGCACCTTGTTGATTTTTATATTCTGCTAAAATTGGCACAAACGCTTGAGAAAAAGCACCTTCAGCAAAAATTCGCCTAAGTAAATTGGGAAGTTTAAAAGCTACAAAAAAAGCATCAGTAGCCATTCCTGCTCCAAAAAAACGTGCAATAATTGCATCTCTAACAAAACCTAATACCCGAGATACCATTGTCATTGAGCTTACAGTGGCTAAAGATTTTAATAAATTCATAGATAAGATAAGTGCCAAAAAACAGTAATGGACATAGTCTACAAATTATTCACTTATTTCACCATGCTTTTTTATAAATAATAACATTTATGAATTGAAATATTGTTACTATCCAAACAATAAGCGGATTGAAATACTGATCAGACAAATATTATCATCAATTATTCAATTTAGGATGTTTATTTCATTCCGCTTTTATTTCTTCATTGATTATAATTTATAACTTGCAGTTAACAATACAGCTCTAGGCGTGCCAGGCATACTACTTGAACGCCAATATTCTTTACCAAATAAATTTGTTACAGCTAAAGTGATATCATAAGAGGAAGATTGATAACCAATTGCCGCATTCCATACTGTATATCCTGGGCGTTTAAATTGATTTTTATCATCGTTATACATAGCACCTTTATAATTTACTTCTAACTCGGTAAACCAATTATCATAAGGCAAATAACGAATATTTAAATAACCGCTATGCTTAGATGTATTCGGTAAATATTTGCCTTGATTAGCTGGCATTTTTTTATCTTTATGAACTTGAGCTTGCTGATAACCAATACCACTATTGATGTACCATTTTGGTGTTAATTTTCCAATAAGGCTTAATTCAATCCCTTGACTCCGGTCACTGCCTTTGACCTGCCAATTATAAGGATCGTTCACCGCATCAGGTTGATAACGAACGTTGTATAGTTCAAGATTATAAAGTGCAAGTTGAGAAGATAATTTATCATCTAACCAATCACTTTTTACGCCGACTTCATACTGCCTTGAATATTGGGGTTTATTATCGTAAACCGTTTTTGAATCCGTTGAAATGGTAATCAGTCCTCGTCCACCATAGGGTGCAAAATTTTTACTATAGGAAGCATAAAAACTTTGCGATTCGATAGGCTGCCAAATTAAACCGATTCGAGGACTTAACGAGTGACCATTATATGAACGGCTTTGGTGTTTGATTTTATCGTCTGATGCAAATTCATAATTATCATAGCGTAAACCCATCAACAATTTCCATTGCGTTGTAAAACTGATCAAATCTTGCAAATAAATTCCTTTTGAGGTGGCTTTATGATTAGTTTTAGTATTTAATTTAGTGTAATGCGCTTTCTTGGAATACCAATGTGGATGAAAGGGATCAACAACTTCTGGATAAGTACTCGTTAATGCTAATCTAGGCTGACGTTTTTCAATATTGTATTCAACACCAACCAACATATCATGTCCTATCCCTGCGGTATTAAATTTTCCCATTAAATCTATTGTATTGCTATATGTCTTGTTATTCGTTTCTTGCCAAGCTCGTCGGAATTGTAATTTACCGCGATAGTTACAAGTTTTCCCACTATTGGTTTTACCATTTAAATGGCAATAATCCCCACCATAAATATGATCAAAGTTTTGACTTGCTTGACGATAGAGGTTAGTTAATTTAATTGACCAGTCATAATTAAATTCAAACCCTATCACCGAACGTAGTGATTTAAAATTATCTTTTACATAATCATCTGGATGTACATAGGCAGTTTTAATTGAAACACCTTTTGGTAAATTATAGTAAGCAGGTCCTCGGTCTGGTTTACGCCATAAATGATCATCTGTATATTGAACTAACCAATTAAACCCCTCTAAATTATCATAAAATATACTTGGTGATACCATGGTATCTCTTTGTTTTATTCCTTTACGAAAACTTTTTTCTGATTGATGATCAACCGTCATTCGGATGGCTAGTTTTTCATTGACAACATGATTGATATCGACCATACCGCCATATTTATCCCAAGAACCACTACGTAAGCTTAAAACAGTAGGTGAATCAAAATTAGCTTGTTTACTAATCATGTTTATCATTCCCCCACCAGAACCTCGTCCATAGAGCACTGAAGCGGGACCTTTTAATATTTCCACGCGTTCAATATTGGCTGTACTTTGCCTAACTTGCCCACTTGCACGAACACCATCCCGATAAATATCGCCTGAACTTGCCGAAAAACCGCGTATTTTTATTCCTTCATCTCGCATGTCATAAGTACTATCGACTCCCGGCAATTTATTGACAATTACACTTAAATCATTTTGTCCATATACTTTTTCTTGTCCTATGTTAACTGAATTGATTGTTTGAGGAATATCTTTGATATCGAATGGCATTTTTGTGGCTGTTGATGACTTTTTTAGTCGCTGATCATTATCATCCTTAATATGAGCGACAACTTTCATCGTTTCAGTATGCGCATCATTATCATAATGCTCTTGAGCAACAGTATCTGTAGAGACTATACCCAACATGCCTATGATGGCTAATTGATTAACTACTTTCATTGTTTTCCTATCCTAATTTATTGTATTTGATTTGGTTAAAATAAAAACACCCAAAAAATATGATAATGATTATTATTTTCATTATCAACCTCTTTTATGAAACGGATAGTTCTGAAAACATCAACATAACTTTACAGAAACAGGAATTACCAATACATTGCTTTTAAAAGTCGTTGAAACAACAAGAATGGATTAAAAAATACTAGTAGGATATTAAGAAGAAGGAAAAATTTTCTTGAATAAGTAATCTTAAATTTGATTTAATTTCGTTGTTTATTCAGTTTTTACTATAAGATTTATTCTTACTGTTAAACACAATACATCTTAACAAATAAAAAATAAAAGTTATTTGTAATACACTTAAATTATATTTTAGATGACTATTAAGTAAGAATAAGAACTAGATGGTTGGTGGGTCGTGAGCGATTCGAACGCTCGACCAACGGATTAAAAGTCCGCTGCTCTACCGACTGAGCTAACGACCCATTTCGATACGATTACTGTACCGTTTTTAGTATGGGTACAAGCAATTTCGGGTTGCTATAATACTGGCAATTATTTGGTAATGCAACCCTTTTGTGAGTGTTTTTTTTTAAAAGCTGATTTTTCGTACGTTATACTAAAGATATGCTAATTTTTGGTTAGCAAGATTAACTGCATTTTTATTTTTAGAATATTTATTCAAAACTTGTTGAAAAACGGCTTTAGCATTTTTTTTATCGCCTTTTTCAAGCAATATTAATCCTACTTTATAAAGACTATCACCAGCTTTTGACGAATTAGGAAAATCCTTTACAACTGTTGCATAATAAGATGAAGCATAATCTTTATTACCTTGTTTGTAAAAAAGTTGCCCTAACCAATAATTTGCATTTGCCCGATAAATAGATTTTGGATAGGCTTCTAAAAAGCGTTGGAAAGCAATAACCAGTTCATTACTTTGTTTGGTGTCGCTGATAAACTGCATAATAAAATTATAATCGGTTTTATCATTACCTGTAGATGTCCAACCAGATAAATTTGATGTATTAGATTCTGTTTTTGGCATCGTTGATGTTGTTCCTTCTGAGGAACCATAATTGGTATTCAATGACAATCCGGAGGAACCAGTCCCCATTTGCTGTAGAATCATCTTTTGGCGTTCAATAACTTGATTAAGTTGATATTTAGTATCTTCTAATTGACCCCTAAGTGAATCTATATCAGATTGTAAATCATTAATTTTTTGTTGATTTTGTATTATCAATTGTGCTTGAGCTTGTACAGTTCTTTCCGATTCAGACCCGCCCGCTGCACAACCATAACCTGCAAATAAAAGAAATATTGATAATGTGATTATTTTTTTATGCATATAATTAAACTCGATGTAAATTAAAAAAAACGGCTGGATATCCAGCCGTTATGAAATACAATTAATATACAACGACAGCACGACGATTTTTAGCGTAAGCGGCTTCATCGTGACCGAGTACTGCTGGTCGCTCTTTACCTAATGATTTGATAGTCATTTGAGTAGCTGATACACCATTTGCTTGTAAATACGATTCAACTGCGCTTGCACGACGTTCACCTAAAGCAATATTGTATTCTGGTGTTCCACGCTCATCCGCATGTCCTTCAATAACTACTTTTATAAAAGTATGTGAACGTAAGAATCCTGCATGAACATTCAACATTGAAGCATATTCAGATTTCACATTATATTTATCAAAATCAAAATAGACCGTATTCATTTCTTGTTGTTGTAGTCTTTGAAGTAAAGCACGATCTTCACTTGATAACGTATCATATGAATTACCACTTGTAGTTGAACTAGTTGAGGTACAAGCTGTTACAGCAACCAGTGGCAAAGCAACCGCAGCTACTTTAAGAAATTTTGAGAATTGCATTATTTTAACTCCTGTTGTTTAAATAAGTTTTCACTTATATAGTTCGTTTATCTAACTAATATTAAACTATTATTTAAAATTAGTTAGCAATTAAAATGGCCTTATTATATATGCCGATAACTTTAGTTTAAAGTTATTATTTATTAAATGTTATTTGTAATATTTTATAAATAAGGCGACCAAGATGGAAATTTAACTTGCCCATCTGTCACTGGTAACTCGGCTTTAAAAAAACCATCCGTTGAAACTAAATTCAAAATCGTTCCATATCCTTTCGTGGAGCTATAAATAATCATCGTCCCATTTGGAGCAATACTTGGTGTTTCATCTAAAAAAGTATCGGTTAATCGTTGATAACTCTTTGTTGCTATATCATATTTTGTTATATGTTGCTCACCATTATTTGTCGAAATCATGGCGATAAAAGAACCATCTGGCGAAACACGAGCATTTTGATTCTGGGTATTGTCCCAAGTCAATCTTTGTGTTGTACCATCACTAATATTAATGCTATATAGTTGTGGTCGACCTGCTTGATCTGAGGTATAAACAATAGTTTTGCTATCAGGCATCCATGATGGTTCAGTGTCATTACTACGACCCGATGTAATCTTTGTCATTTTTTTAGTGGACAAATCCATCACATATAAATTTAAATTACCATCTTTTGATAATGCAAATGCCAATTTAGTTCCATCTGGAGAAAAGGCAGGAGCTCCATTGTGACGAGGGAAAGATGCCACAGTTTCAATAGCACCACTATCAAGTGTTTTTATAACTATTGCAGAATTTCCACTTTCAAAAGTTACAAAAGCTAATTTTTTACCATCTGGTGACCAAGTTGGAGACATCAATGGAGCCTTTGAACGATGAACAGTGATCTGGTCATAACCATCATAATCTGACACTCTTAGCTCATGAGTATATGAACCTCTGTTCATTTTTACTACATACGCAATTCGTGTTCTAAATGCACCTTTAATCCCCGTGAGCGATTCAAAAATTTCATCACTCGCTGAATGTGCAGCGTAACGAACCCAACGTTTGTTAATAGAAAATTGGTTTTGAGATAAGACTGCACCAGGCTTATCAACAGTATCAACTAATTGATAAGTAATAAGGTATTTTCCTGAAGCATCGGGTTGAATCGAACCGACTACAATCGCAGAAATACCAAGATTTTTCCATACAGTCGGATCAACCTCTGATGCTGTTGTCGGTTTTTGGGGCATACTATCGATACTAATGGGATTAAATTTACCACTATTTCGTAGATCTGATGCAATGATATTTTCAATTATTTGTGGTGGTTGACCGGAGCCTGTCCATTTGAATGGAGAGACAGCAATCGGTTTAGCTGTACTAATACCTTCAGTGATATTAATTTGTATCCCCGTGCTATCTGCCCAACAATGACTTGTTAAGGCCCACATAAAGATTAAACTTGTCATCAAAAAGCGAAAAGCGAATTTGATCATTTTAAATTCCTTAATATATACATAATTAACTACATTAAATTAAATGTAATTTTGTAGTTAGCTCAAAGTAAAAGATTTTTATAAAATTAGATCGTTAACAATTAATTATGCCAATTTTTAAATAATAAAAAAATGCCAAATACTTTTACATCAAGAAAGATAGCTGATATTAGGTTACAAGTCCATAGCCTTGGGATAAAAAGATGTTGTACTATATTACAACATTGTCCTAATTGAATATTTTATATACTTACCTTATCCAATTAAGTTGAACACATTGAAAAAAATTATAAATTCACATTTAATGAAATCTTTGAAGAAATAACTAATTGACTATTTTTGACAATTTTCACAGAAAAAAGTATTTCTTTGACCTATTCTTTGTGATGTTATTTTAGCCTGACATGTATAACACTCTTGTCCTTCCCGAGCATATACTTGCAATTTTTGTGCAAAATAACCGGGTTTTCCATTTGATTGAAGAAAGTCTTTTAGTGTCGTTCCACCTTGTTTAATCGATTTAGTCAGAACTTGCTTGATGGCTATAACTAATCTTTCAAACTCGGCTAATTGTAAGGTATTAACTTTTCGATTGGGATTGATTTTAGCCATATGCAATGATTCAGATGCATAGATATTTCCAACACCAACAACAATATGATTATCCATAATCCAACTTTTGATCGGTATATGTCGATTTTTAGCTTTTGTTAATAGATACTCAGCAGAAAACTCATCACTTAAAGGCTCTGGCCCCAAATGTCTTAGTTGAGAGACTTCTTCAAGTGAATTTGCCCAAAGCCATGAACCAAAGCGCCTTGGATCAGTATAACGCAATACAACACCATTTTCTAAAACCAAATCGATATGATCATGTTTTGTTACTTCCTGTTGTTCATCAAGTAAAATACGCAAACTACCAGACATTCCCAAGTGAATGATAATCCAATTATGTGCTAGCTGTATCAGCAAATATTTTGCACGTCTTTTGACATCCAAAATGACTTCTCCATGAGAACGATGAATGAGTTCATCAACAGGCCAACGTAATTTTGGTTGCCTAACCACTATTTGCTTTATAGTTTGCCCTTTTAAGTAAGGCAAAATACCTAGGCGACTTGTCTCAACTTCTGGTAATTCAGGCATTTTATCTCACCTAATTATTTAACATTTCTGTGACCCAAGTTGGTACTTGCTGACTTGGTGCCGACTGATTATTGTTAACACATAAACTTTGAGGATTATCTGTCCAAACTGGTAACATTCGTCTGCCACTATTACTATCACATTGCCACTGACCATTGTCATCAATTGACATCATACGAATATTTTGAGGTGTTGGTAACAACAATCTTTTAGGAGGATTATTTTGTAAGTATTCACTATAAATTTTTAATGCTCCTGTGGCCCCCGTTAATTTCATTGGAGAGTGATCATCTAAACCAATCCAAATAACAGCAACATTTTTACCATCAATACCCGTAAACCAACTGTCACGAGAATCATTACTTGTTCCTGTTTTAGCTGCCAACTTAAACGCCCCATATTTTCCTTTTAAAGAGCGAGATGTTCCCGACTCAACAACTTGTTGCATAGCATAAGTGGTTAAATAGGCTGATTGTTTTGAAACTGCTTGAATTTGTTGAGGATAGTTTTGATAAACTAATTCTCCTTTATCAGTCAATACATATCTTAAAATGGTTAATGGTGAACGTTGACCATTATTAGCTATTGTTTGGAACATTTGCGCAGTTTCTAAAGGCGTTAATTCCAAAGCACCTAACAATCTTGAAGGTAGATTCGTAATACGATCACCTGGCACACCCAATGCTTGTAAGGTATTTTTCGTAGCATCAAGACCAAGAGCCATACCTAAGTTAACTGTTGGTACATTTAAAGAAAGTGCTAAAGCATCCACTAACATGACACGATCACGAAACTTACGATCATAATTTTTCGGTTGCCAGTACGAACCATTATCAAGTTTTATTGAAAGCGGTGAATCATCTAACCATGTATTTAATTGAAAACGATCAGGTTGACCTAAAGCAGTTAAGTAAGTTGATGGTTTAGCTAGTGAACCTATTGCTCTGCGGGTTAACCATGCACGATTATATCCTGGATATCGAGGTTCTGCACTACCAATAATTGCACGAATTTCGCCTGTTTCTCGACTAACAATAACCATGGCTGTTTGTAAATCTTTATTAGTTGATTTACGTAATTTTTCAATTTCATTCGTTACAGATTGTTCTGCTGCTGCTTGGGCAACAGGATCAAAAGTGGTAAAAATCTTCATACCTGAAAGGTGATCTGCTTTATCACCTAATTGCTTTCTTAGTTCACTGCGAACAACTTGCATAAAAGCGGGTTGTGGCGAAATAACACCACCTTTCGGTAAAACAGATAGTGGACGCTGACTTAATAAATTATATAACTCATCATCAATAATGCCCTGTTGCTCGGTAAGTTTTAAAACAACATTCCGGCGATCTAACACTTGTTTTGGTTGCGTCCAAGGGTTATATAGAGAAGCACCTTTTACCATTCCTACTAATACCGCTTGCTGATCGAGCGTTAATTCATTAACTGGACGACCAAAATAATAAAGACTAGCAAGAGGAAAACCATGGATTTCTTCACTTCCGGCTTGCCCAAAATAGACTTCATTTAAATACAACTCTAAAATACGTTCTTTGCTATAACGAGCATCAAGAATGATTGCCATATAGGCTTCTCGTATTTTACGACTTAAACTACGTTCATTAGTTAAGAATAAGTTTTTAACGGTTTGTTGGGTTAACGTACTTCCACCTTCAGTGCGACCAGTGGTAAGGTTGACATAAATTGCTCGACCAATGGAATATAAGCTGACGCCATGATGATCATAGAAACGTTTATCTTCTGTGGCAACTAAAGTTTTGATAAGTGAATCAGGAAATGATTTAAGAGGTACAAACAAGCGTTGTTCTCCATTAGGAGAATGCATCATGGTGATTAATTTGGGATCGATCTTAAGTAATCCAAAATCACGTCCTGTTTCTAAATTAGTAATACGATCAATTCGATTATCATAAAATGTAATTTTTACACGGAAAGCTTTTTCTTCTCCGTCAGGAAATGTAAAAGGACGACGGTATATTTCAATCGCATCGTTACTAACAATAAATTCACCAGGACGTGTAGCTTTCGTATCCTGTTGACGATATTGTGCACCATTTAACATAGTCACCACATCACTTAAACTGTATTCGCTATCAGGTTCAAGATCGATAATTTGACCATAAACAGCTGCTGGTAATTCCCATACATTACCATCTATTCGTTCTTTGATTTGCTGATCAAGATATATACCATAAATTACAGCCACAGCCACAAAAACAAGAAACAGTTTAAATAGTAATGATAAAAATCGACGCCAAAGTGAGCGTTTTTTATTTTTCTTAACTTTTTTAGAGGATTTTTTTCGGGTAGATTTAGTTGACGTATTCAAAGCTCACCTAAGATTTAGTACAAATATTATTTTGGTATAATAACACAAATCTTTAAACTTTTAATTGTCTTCTTTATAGTCTATTTTTTCAAAAAAATAGACTTTTCGTTAGTCATGATTAGTCAAAAAATAAGAATTATTAAAATTCTAATCGTGGCTTAATATTTTTCACTTTTTCAATAAACGCATTTTTTGATTTTCCGGTTAAACCTTCATTAATTGGTAAACTAGCTGTTAACGGATTAACTGGTTTATTGTTAATGTGTAATTCGAAATGCAAATGAGGGCCCGTTGAGCGACCAGTATTACCAGACAATCCAATCTTGTCACCTTGTTTTACTTGTTGACCCGGTTTAACTAAAATTTTATCAAGATGCATATAAGTAGTCATATACTGACGCCCATGTCTTATCGCAATATAGTTACCTGCAGAACCACTATATTTAGCAATAACAACCTCACCATTACCAACTGACAATACAGGTGTACCACGTGATACTGCGAAATCAACACCATTGTGAGGCGCTATTTTCCCAGTAACAGGATGCAAACGTCTTGGGTTAAATTGTGAAGATACTCGAGCTTTATTAGCCAAAGGATAACGGAAAAAACTTTGAGATAAACTTCCACCATCTATATCATAATATTTACCATCATCCGCTAAAAAAGCGTAATATTCTCTAGCGCCATTTTTAAATCGAATTGCTAGTAGTTGGCTAGTGGATAAACGTTCGCCGTGCATTTCTCGAGATAATACAACTGAGAATTTATCTCCAATTTGAAGCCGTTTAAAATCTAATCGCCATTGTAATGCTCGCATTATTAGCGCTATTTCACTACTAGTTAACCCCGCACTTCGCGCATCAGCTATAAAACTTGTTTTGATTTCGCCTTTTAGTATTACATTTTTTATAACGCCTTCTACTACCTCGGAGTTTTCAACAAATTTATCTCCAGACTTTTCATAGATTCGAATATTATTACTGGAAATCGTCCAATTTAAATTAAGTAGATTATGATCATCATCTGTCGTCCAACTAATTTGCTGACCTATTCTTAAATTAGCTAGTTGCTTAAATTCAGATGTTAATTGATAGACGTCTTTTCGGTTAACATTATATCGTAATAAAATTTGATGTAAGGTATCACCACGAACTATAGTGTATTGGACGGTATTACCTTTCTCATCAATTATCTCATCTAAATCATCTGGATTAATTTTATCTTCAGGTTCATCTAAAGATTCATCGACAGTCATATCATCAGGCAAAGAAGGCTTATTAACGACAGTCGTTTCAACTTGAGGATTCAACGGAATATAGTCGGCACGATTGAATTTGGGAGTTTGCCACAACATAATAATTATGATAATAAAAAACAGGGCGCCTAATATTGAAAAATAGGGTGTTTTAGTCTGTTTTTTTTCAATATGAGGAAATTTAATCTTTCGTGCCAAAATTAACCCTAATCTTCTATTATCAAAACTATTAATTACCTAAACAAGCCAACAGTTGTTGCGTTAAGTTCAATAAAAATTGTGAATAAGCATCTTTAGAAGGCTGTATGTTCGAGCCTAAAGGATCTAATACTCCAATTCGAACGTCTGTGCCATCCACCAATTTTTCAATAACAGCTGGACTAAACTGTGGCTCTATAAATACACACACAGCTTTATTTTCTTTCAGTTTTTGCTTTATAGCATAGACTGTCTGAACACCTGGCTGTATTGCTGGATTTATAGTAAAGCTACCTAGATTTTTCAATTTAAATTGTGATTCAAAATACCCATAGGCATCATGAAATACAAAATACCCGCTATTTTGGACGTTTATTAGCTTTTTTGCAATGTTTTGTTCTGTTTCAGATAATTTTATAGTGAATTCGTTTAGATTTTCATCAATTTTGTTTTTTTTGTCAGGATAAAGAGTAATTAATTTATCGTGGATCGATTGAGCAATAATTTTGGCTATTTTAGGAGAAAGCCAAATATGTTCGTCATATTCACCATGATGCTCATGATCTAAATGATGATGCGCTTCTCCCTCGTGAAAATGTTCATCATGATTAGTTCGAAGCAAAGACTTAATTTCAGGAATATCCATTAATTCAATTTGCTTTTGTTTATCGATATTTTTCAATAAGGTTGGCATAAAAGTTTCCATATCTTCACCAACCCAAATAACTAACTCAGCTGACTTAATATTCTTTAAATCAGAAGGTTTTAAGGAATAAGTATGAGGAGAAGCACCTTCCGGTAAAAGAATTTCTGCATCAGTTATGCCTGATGTAATAGCTTGAGCAATAAAACCTATCGGTTTAACCGACGATATAACAGTAGCATTAGCATAATTATTTACGCTTTGTATTATTAATAATGGGATTAAGATTATCAAATACTGTATAAACAGATTAAAATTCCTTACGATGTAATTTTTCACGTTATTATCCAATGCTATAATTTATGATAGAATAAAATTTAATATTGTTATAATATAACATAACATTTAGGTGAGCAAGGGCTACCCGTTACATGACTCAATTAATTTCACTTGAAAATGTCTCTGTTGATATCAATCATCAAAAAATATTAGATGATATTTCATTATCTGTTAATCTAAATCAGATTATTACATTACTTGGTCCTAATGGTGCAGGCAAATCAACTTTAGTAAAAGTCATATTGGGGCTTCTACCTTACTCATCTGGAAAGATTTACCGTTTACCAAATTTAACTATCGGTTATGTTCCTCAGTCCATAAATTTAAACCCTACTCTACCGATCACTGTTAAACGTTTTATGCACTTAAATAAACAGTTAAAAAGTGACGATATTTTACAAACATTATCACTTGTTAAAGCAGAATACTTATTTGATAAATCAATGCATCAATTGTCTGGTGGCGAGTTACAACGTGTTTTACTCGCACAAGCTTTAGCTAAACAGCCCCAATTACTTATTCTTGATGAACCGACACAAGGTGTAGATGTAAATGGTCAAATCCTTCTCTATGATTTAATTGCAAATGCTAAAAAACAATTTAATTGTGGAGTATTAATGGTCTCTCATGATCTTCATTTAGTCATGGCTAAAACAGATGAAGTTATTTGTCTAAATCATCACATATGTTGTTCAGGTACACCTGCCACTGTGTCAAATGATCCAGAGTTTATTTCACTTTTTGGTCAATATGGTGCATCACAGATTGCTGTATACAAACATCATCACAACCATCAACATGATTTATGCAAAAAAACAATAGATCATCATCATAAGTTATCAAATATAAAAAAGGATCATTAAAATGGTTGAATTATTATTACCTTCTTTGTTAGCAGGATTGTGCTTAACAACTGTGACAGGTCCTTTAGGAACATTTGTTGTTTGGCGCAGAATGTCTTATTTTGGTGATACCCTATCTCATGCTGCTTTACTTGGTATTGCTTTTGGCTTTTTACTCAATATCAACCTATTTTATGCGGTAATTTTTGTGACATTGATTTTAGCATTAGGTTTAATTTGGCTTGAATCACAAAAACAACTTCCTGTTGATACATTACTGGGTATTCTTGCACATAGTGCATTATCTTTAGGTTTAGTTGTAATCAGTTTAATAGGAAATATACGAATTGATCTGATGGGATATTTATTTGGCGATCTGTTATCAATAACTTATGCTGACATATTTCAAATTTTGATTTGTGTAATATTCATCGGTATTTTATTAATTTGGCGTTGGAACGATTTTCTTTATATCACTGTTAATGAAGAATTAGCTTTTATTCAGGGTATTAATATCCGATTAACTAAATTAATTTTAACCTTATTATTGGCTTTTACTATCGGTATTGCCATGAAATTTGTAGGAGCACTTATCATTACCTCTTTATTGATTATTCCTGCTGCAACAGCTAAATACTTTTCGAAAACTCCAGAGAAAATGGCTTTAATTTCTATCATTATTGGAATCGTAGCCGTTATAAGTGGCTTGTTTTTTTCTTTTATTTACAATACACCAACAAGTCCATCAGTTGTATTATGTAATGCCTGTCTATTTTTTATATGTTTATTGACTTCAAAGTTATTTTTAACAATAAAAAATAAGTATCTAGAAAAAAAATAACATTAATTGTGCACTATATCACAATAATTTGAAGTTAAAATCTCTAGCAAATTAATTGTATTAACATAATAAATTATTAAAAACATTTATAATTCAATTTATGTCACTTGCAATTATTTATACTCGAGCATCCATTGGTATACAAGCACCACTGATTAATGTTGAAGTTCATATTAGTAATGGATTACCAGGTTTTGTATTAGTTGGTCTTCCAGAGGCAACGGTTAAAGAAGCGAAAGATCGTGTACGTAGTGCCATTATTAATAGTGGTTTTTCGTTTCCTGCTAAAAAGATAACGGTTAATCTGTCACCGGCAGATCTTCCCAAAGAAGGAAGCCGTTTTGACCTACCTATTGCCATCGCTATTTTGGCTGCAACAGAACAAATTCCGACTTTAAATTTGTCACATTATGAGTTTTTAGGTGAACTAGCGCTTTCTGGTGACATCCGAGGTGTAAAAGGAGCTATTCCTGCAGCTATCTCATCACAAAAAAGTGAGCGCACGCTTATTATTTCTACTGAAAATCAATCAGAAATTTCATTAATTCATCATAATGATACATTGATTACCAGTAATTTATTAGAGTTATGTCGATATTTACATAATGAGATAAATTTATCTAAGGTCGAATACTGCGAAAATGATAATATTGAAAATCAACTAATTGATTTACAAGATGTGATAGGACAAGAACATGCAAAAAGAGCTTTAGAAATTGCAGCAGCTGGAGGACATAATCTGTTATTAATTGGACCTCCTGGTACAGGAAAAACTATGTTAGCCACCCGTTTAACATCTTTACTTCCTCCCCTTTCAGATGACGAAGCACTTGAAAGTGCAGCTATAGCTAGCTTAGTCAGCCAGAATGGCTCAATTAAGAATTGGCGTAAACGACCGTTTAGATCACCACATCATAGTGCATCCACTGCAGCACTTGTGGGTGGTGGAACCATTCCTAAACCTGGAGAAATCTCATTGGCACATAATGGGGTTTTATTTTTAGATGAATTACCCGAATTTAATCGGAAAGTTTTAGATGCATTAAGAGAGCCAATTGAATCAGGTGAGATTATTATTTCAAGAGCGAATGCTAAAATACGATTCCCTGCCAAATTTCAACTTATTGCCGCTATGAATCCTAGTCCTACCGGTCACTATCAAGGTACACACAATAGAACGACACCCCAACAAGTGATTCGCTATCTCAATAGACTTTCAGGTCCTTTTCTCGATAGATTTGATATCTCTATTGAAGTCCCTTTGTTACCTAAAGGTTCTTTGAGTCAAAAAAAGGATACGACTGAATCAACTGAAAGTATCAAGCAAAGAGTTTTAAAAGCTAGAATGATTCAAATTCAGAGAAATAAAAAATTAAATAGCCAATTAACAGCAAACGAAATTTCTTTGTTTTGTCAATTATCAAAAGAAAATAATGAATATTTGGAACAAGCTTTAATTAAATTGGGACTTTCAGCCAGAGCTTGGCATCGGATATTAAAAGTTTCACGAACAATTGCTGATTTGGATTTTTCAAACAACATAGAACGAAAACATATTTCGGAGGCTTTAAGTTATCGTTCTATGGATAGATTACTAATTCAGTTACACAAAAATATTGGCTGAAAGAATTAGTCATCATTATCGACAAAGTCATCATTTACATCAATTTGAGGTTTTCCACCTGATAATGTATGAAAACGCTTTGGTTTATTGATACGAGCAAGGTACTTAAGCCATACTTTTTCAAAATCAGTAGAAGGCTCTTTTTTTCCTTTACAAACTGCAACAAATGATTTTTCTTCTGTTGTTGTCGGTTTTTTTACTTCTGTATCAAGATCTTTGAAGGCACATCCGTATTTTTCTAAAATTTGAGCTTCTTTGATAGTAAAATCCCCATGGCGTGAGAATCCTCTTGGATAGTTTTTATTATCAAAAAATCGTTGTTGACTTACAAAACTTTCAGCCATTTTTTTTCCTCTGGTTGTAAAAGTAGTTGGGCGGAAATTATAATTAACTAAGTAAATCTGTAAATAATTTTTTCTTATTTATATAGATAAAAATAATCAAACGACTAAAATTAAGACAAATTTATGATTTTTTGTGGCAGGGGCGGAGAGTCTCGAACTCCCAACACCCGGTTTTGGAGACCGGTGCTCTACCAATTGAACTACGCCCCTAAATAAGGTGGCGGAACGGACGGGGCTCGAACCCGCGACCCCCTGCGTGACAGGCAGGTATTCTAACCAACTGAACTACCGCTCCACCGTATTTGGTATGTTAATATCACTACAACTTAAAATTAAAAGTCTGGCGGCACCCTACTCTCACATGGGTAATACCCACACTACCATCGGCACTACGGCGTTTCACTTCTGAGTTCGGCATGGGGTCAGGTGGGACCACCGCGCTATTACCGCCAGACATATCCTGTCTTCTCTTTCTCTATTGATGTACATTATCTCATCTTTACATCAATTCCTCAATCCGGAACAAACTGTTTCTACAATATTCAATCACCTTCCGATGATTTTCTCTTCTCTCTATTCGCGTAATCCCAAAACAACTCCGAGTTGTAAGGTTAAGACTCTCGGTTCATTAGTATCAGTTAGCTCAATGTATCACTACACTTACACACCTGACCTATCTACGTCTTAGTCTCAAACGGACCTTACTGATTCTCATCAGGGAAAACTCATCTCGAGGCTAGTTTCGTACTTAGATGCTTTCAGCACTTATCTATTCCGCACGTAGCTACCGGGCAATGCAATTGGCATCACAACCCGAACA
>NZ_JBNRJF010000007.1:0-142569 GCF_050589305.1 Gilliamella sp. G0441
ATCACGTAAATTCAGCGATTGTCCGGCATGTGCGGGCATAGCGGTGTATAACTGTGCATATTTATCACTCTCAGGGGCATAATGCACGTCACGAATTTTCCCTTCGACTAATAATAATTTCAGTTCACCCTCGTTCAGGTCTTGTTCGGGGGCAACCACCCGGGTTGTGATATAACCATAACTGATTAAGCGATCTTGAATCGCACTCATTAACAGGTTAATCCCTTCCGCCCCTAAACAGCGCTGCTCGGCTTGCTGTGCTAATTTTTTTAAAGGAACAAACCAGGCTAACTTATCACGTTCAACCAAATTAACTTTTTGAATATTGAAGCATAAAGGCTCCTGCGGGAATTGCATTTCCCCTAAGCTATCAATCGGTGGTAATAAGCGAATATCTGGCGAGGCAGGCGTTAATGTTTCCTGCAAGGCTTTATCATGCTCTTGCTGACGAATAAGCTGATTATCACTGAGGATTTTTAACCCTTCAGGCGGTTCAGTAGCAAACAGAAACGGTGAGACAGAACAGAGTAAAACTGAGACGGGTAAATAAACCTTTAATAACGAATCCATAACAATACTTATATTATTTTAACAATAATCACATTCCATTGACATTGAACTATGTTACTGTAAAGAAGATTGATTTGTCTACAATTATTTTATGCTTAATAATCAAAAAAAGAGGTTTGGAATAATTATTAGATTTTCTATGTTAATTCTTTGTAAATTAGAGTGAGATAATTTTAAGTGTGATTGATTTAAATGAAGCTATCAATAACTACTAAGTGTAGACTAAATTTATTATTAACTCTATAAACTATGCAACATTGTTTCGTTATAAGCAGAAATTAATCTAAATTTAAATGTTTTAGCCTTCAATACCAACTTAGACTGGCAAAGAATAGGTAAAAGCTTTATACTATCCGTTATATTGAGTATGGTAATTCCATACCGATTTACTCCGTTCTTTAACATCATCAATTGGAAGAAAATTATGCATCCGATGCTTAATATTGCTATTCGTGCTGCTCGCAAAGCAGGTAATGTTGCCATTAAGGCTTATGAAAATCCTAGTTCAATCGAAATTGATACTAAAGGTGCTAACGATTTTGCAACCAACGCAGATCGTGCTGCTGAAGCTTTAATTATTGAAACAATTAAAAAAGCGTATCCAGATCACACTATTATCGCTGAAGAAAGTGGTCTTGCTAAAGGTAGCGATGCCGATACGCAGTGGATAATCGACCCAATTGATGGTACCACAAATTTTATTAAGAATATCCCACATTTTGCTGTGTCTATCGCTGCTCGAGTTAAAGGTAAAACCGAAGTGGCAGTGGTTTATAATCCAATGAGCAATGAATTGTATACTGCTGCACGTGGTAAGGGTGCTCAGCTAAATGGCTATCGTATTCGTGTCAGTAATGCTAAAGATTTAAATGGAAGTATACTGGCAACCGCATTTCCATTTAAAGCGAAACAATATAGCGATAGCTATTTTGCAGTTTTACAAAAATTATTTACTAAATGCGGTGATTTTCGTCGCACTGGTTCAGCGGCATTAGATTTGGCTTATGTGGCAGCAGGTCGTTTAGATGGATTTTTCGAAATCGGTTTAAAACCTTGGGATATTGCGGCAGGTGAACTCATCTTACGTGAAGCTGGTGGTGTCATTACCGATTTTGCCGGTGGTAATAATTATATGGTATCTGGTAATGTTGTGGCTGGTAATCCACGAGTTGTGAAAGATTTATTAGTGTCTACTCAAAACGATTGGCCAGAAAAATTACGTAATTAATTTCTATTATGAACAGCGTTGTAATAACGCTGTTTCCTCTTATTTATTGCTTGTCTTTTTGATCACTAAGAAAAAGTAATTGATGCAAAGCATCTTGTATTAAAGTGATTATTGTTTAGGTTGGTCAGCTATTGCTGCCATTGTACAATTGATATTTAGTCCTTGGCGATTTAAACAATGGCTTCCCCATTGATACATTGCTTCTAATACAGGTTTAATACTTTTGCCAAAATCTGTTAAGGAATATTCTACTTTTGGTGGGACGACAGGAAACACTTTTCGGTTGATTAATTGATTGGATTCGAGTTCACGTAACTGCTGAGTTAACATTTTTGGTGTGGCGCAAGGAATTTCTTTTCGTAACTGAGAAAATCTTAATGTTTTGTTTGTCATCAGTTTCCATAAAATTAATGATTTATATTTACCTCCAATCATATTGATTGTTGTTTCAACCGGACAGTGAATAACAGATTCCAAGCTTTGCTCGTTGTTATGAGTTTTAACTAAATGATTTTTCACTTAATGCCTCAATAGTATCTTTTTGGATAGTATATATCAAAAAAGTGCATTCTTGTTATTCGAATAATTAGTATTAAAATATTTGTTAAGTAATCAAAAAAATTTGTTGAGAACGTTTTTTAATCTTAACAACCCTATCACCAAAGGATGCGTCAAATGAAAACAGTTGAATATAATTTTTATGTTGAAGATATGAGCTGCGCATCATGCGTTAGTCGTGTTGAAAAGGCGATTAAAAAGGTTGATGGAGTAATTGATGTTAGCGTGAATCTAGCGACTGAAAAAGCAACCGTTAAAGCAAATTCAAATGTTAATTTAGCAACACTGATGTCAGCGGTAGACAAAGCAGGTTATCATGCGGTGAAAATGACGGATCAGCAAACACATGCAAAAGATACTGAAAAACAAGCATCACTTTGGCCGATTGTGGTGTCCATTTTATTCGCTATTCCTTTTGTTTTACCAATGTTATTAGAGCCATTTGGTTTCCATTTAATGATGCCTGCATGGTTACAATTTATTCTGGCTTCGATTGTTCAATTCGGTCTTGGTGCTAAATTTTACCGAAGTGGTTTTAGTGCTTTAAAAGCTTTCACTGGTAATATGGATTTATTAGTGGCTATAGGTACCAGTGCAGCTTATGGTTTATCGTTATATCAATTAATTACAGGGCATTATGATCATCTCTATTTCGAATCATCTGTTGTAATTATAACTTTAATCTTAGTGGGTAAATGGTTAGAGTCAAGAGCGAAACATCAAACCACACAAGCGATCGAAGCACTTTCAGCATTAAGACCTGAAGTCGCTTTAGTCAGACAAGGGGATCACGAAATTAGTTTACCGATTAGCCAAGTTAAAGTGAATGATATTGTCGTGATTAAACCCGGTGAACGTATTCCGGTTGATGGTATTATTATGGAAGGTGCATCCAGTAGTGATGAATCGATGTTAACAGGGGAAAGCTTTCCAGTTAATAAAACTGTTAATGATGTGGTCACGGGTGGTACCATTAATGGTGAAGGACTGATAATCGTCAAAACTACCGCTATCCAATCTGATTCAAAACTGTCTAAAATTATTGAAATGGTCGAATCTGCACAGGCTAAAAAAGCACCTATTCAGCGAATTGTCGATCGTATCAGCGCAATTTTTGTCCCAGTCATTTTGATCATTGCTTTGATTACCTTATTGGCTTGGGGAATTATTTATCATGATTGGCAACAAGCATTACTTCATGCCGTTGCTGTATTGGTGATTGCTTGCCCATGTGCTTTAGGATTGGCAACACCCACAGCGATTATGGTTGGCACGGGTGTGGCTGCACGTCAAGGTATTTTGATTAAAGATGCTGAAGCTTTAGAAATATTGCATAATGTTAACACTGTCGCATTTGATAAAACAGGCACCTTAACAGAAGGTAAACCTGACTTGGTGGAAATCGATGTCGTTGGAACTGAAACACCCGATCAGATTTTGTCACTTGCTGCATCGATGCAAGCAGGTAGTGAACATCCATTAGCAAAAGCTATGTTATCTAAAGCTAAACAGTATGATTATGCGAAAAATATCACATCAGTAACAGGATCGGGCGTCATGGCAACGATTGATAACACCGAATACTATTTAGGAAGTTTGCGTTGGATGAAATCGTTAAACGCCTATTTTGTAAACATGGATGATAAAATAGATGAGCTAACCAGTAAAGGGTACACTATTTCATTTTTGGCTAAACAACAAGCTGAAGATAGTGTCGTGATACTTGCTTTATTTGGCTTTGCTGATGTGATTAAACCTGAAGCGAGAAATGCAATTGATGCATTACATCAATTGCATGTTAATACTGTCATGCTAACTGGTGATAATCAACAAGCGGCAAATTATGTGGGTCAACAATTAAACTTAGATAAAGTGATAGCCGAAGTGTTACCCCAAGATAAAGCCAACTATATATATCAATTGCAAAAAGAGAGCCATACCAACACCAATAATCAAGTAGCAATGGTAGGGGATGGCATTAATGATGCGCCAGCGTTGGCTGCCGCTGATATCGGCATTGCCATGGGAACAGGTACTGATGTGGCAATGCATACAGCAAGTATTACCTTAATGCGAGGTAATTTATACCTTATCGCTGATGCTATTGATATTTCTCGTCGAACATATAATAAGATCAAACAAAACTTATTTTGGGCGTTTTTCTATAATTTAATTGGTATTCCATTAGCGGCATTTGGTTTTTTAAACCCAATGATTGCTGGCGCTGCTATGGCTTTAAGTAGTGTTAGTGTGGTGACTAATGCATTATTACTAAAACGCTGGAAGCCAAGAGCAGAAACAAAATAAAATTAGCTTGTTAACCTTTAACTTAAGGGGCAATGGATAATGTCCCTTAATGGTTTGATAGCTGATTGATAATGAGCAAGTGGCTTATTTCCTAAGTGACACGAAAATCAATTTGCGAACCTTTTCCTTGCTCAGTCACAAACACGCCGACAGCACAAATAAGTTGTTCATTATAATATATCAAAGGGATGCGTGTTCGCATCCAAGGTGGAATATGGTGTTCTTGCCAAAGTTTCTTGATTGCTCTTGAGCCTTGACGATTAACGATTTGAAGCTGTCCTTGAGCATGAAAGCGTACGGTAACATGTTCGTCTCTGTTCGGTAGACGACACGTTAAATCATCTTGATAAAGAGCATGTAACTCACCGATATGATCAGGTAAAACTAAAGGCGAAGTCAGATCCCAATTTATGACTTGTGGTTCAGTATCTTTATAGAGTGGCAATAGATAAAGTAAATTTTGATAACGGCGAATTTGCTTATGGTGTAAAACGAATTGCGGATTAGCATCGTTCTTTGCTTGAACAACGGTTTGCCAAATAAGTGCTAGTTGTTTTTGGCTAGGCATCATAACGTGTTGATGTCGTAGCCACATGCGTAAAATGGCATTGCGTTTATATTCTGAATAATCGCGTAATGGCAACAAGCGTAGCTGACCTTGCTGGGTTAATACTTGATGAAAATCGTTAAGTAACAGCTCGTTAATTAAAGCTTCTTGTTGTTGGCAAAGCGATGCACTTCGGGCAACCATTTGTGAAAACTGAGGCCAACGTTGATCAATAATTGGCAAAACATTTAATCTAAGAAAATTGCGATCATAATGGTCATCTTGATTACTTTCATCTTCTATCCAAGTTAATTGATGCCAATTGGCATACGCTTCTATTTGTTTACGTGAAATAGTGAGTAACGGTCGAAGATGTTGTTGGTTTTCAACGGGCATGGCTGATAATCCAGACGGGCCACTTCCTCTTTTTAAAGCTAACAAAAACGTTTCGCATTGGTCATCAAGATGTTGTGCTGTGCATAGCATTTCATCGCTTTTCAAATGATGATAAATCGCTTGATAACGAGCATGTCGAGCTTGTTCTTCAATATTGCCTGCCGAGATATCAAGCTTAACCTTTTCAATAATAAAAGGGATTTCCCATTGTTGGCATTGTTGTTGGCAATGGCTTGCCCAATTATCTGCATTTTGACTTAAACCATGATGAATATAAATGGCTCGTACTGCAAAATCAGCTTGTTGCTGTTTCAATTTGACTAGTGCATGTAACAATACAGTGGAATCAACCCCACCACTATAAGCTACCAATAGCTTACGGTGTTTTTTTAAACATGTTGAAATGGTCTGTGTGATGGTTTGATCAATCATGAGTTGACTTTGGTTATCCATGTTTTTCCTGATTATACTAAGCTTTGTAGTGCATTTGCTTTATGATTATGCTGATTGATTCTTTCTAAACCAGCAGCAAGATCCGCAATTAAATCTTCAGGGTCTTCAAGACCGATATGTAATCGGATGAGTGTGCCTGTAAAACTAATACCCGAAACAGGTCTAATTTTAGCTAGTTCTTCCGGTTGATTGGCTAAAATTAATGACTCAAATCCGCCCCATGAATAAGCCATAGAAAAATGGGTTAAATTATCCAGAAAATCGGAAAGTTGAACATCACTTAGGCGATCATGAAGTATAAAAGAAAATAGTCCACTTGCTCCCGTAAAATCACGCTTAAAAAATTCATGTCCTTTGCAACTTTCTAATGCTGGGTGATTCACTGTTGCAACTTGCGGGTGATTAGCCAACCATTTTGCTATTTTTAATCCACTTTCATGATGTTGTTTTAATCTGATAGCTAAGGTGCGTAACCCTCGTGCTGCCATATAAGCTGTATCGGCATCGCACATTTGTCCCATTAAATAAGAGCGTTCTCGTAGTCTATCCCAGCATCTTTCATTAGCAACTGCGGTACCCAACATTGCATCAGAATGACCAATTAAATATTTTGTGCCTGCCTGAATTGAGATATCAATATCATGCTCTAAGGCTTTAAATAATACACCAGCAGCCCAAGTCGTATCCATCATAATGATAATATCAGGATTTACATGGCGAATCGCTTTTACAATGGCAGGCACATCATGCACTTCCATGGTAATGGAGCTTGGCGATTCTAAAAATACGACTTTGGTATTCGGTTTAATATGGTTAGTGATATAGCGACCAACTAAAGGTGAAAAGTAATCGGTTTCGACGCCAAGATCCTTTAAAATATGATTACAAAATTCTTGAGTTGGTTCGTAGCTGGCTTCGGATACAAGGATATGATCCCCGGTTTTTACAAAAGCTAAAATGGCATTAGCAATTGCAGCTGCACCACATGGATAAAGATAACATCCGGCTCCGCCTTCAATTTCAATCATGGCATCTTGAAGTGAAAAGTGGGTTAATGTGCCTCGGCGCCCATAGAATAGTGCCCCTTTGGCTCGATTTTCTGTTGCTTCTTTTTTTGCAGCGACAGTGTCGAAGACTAATGAAGAAGCACGCTGAATTACCGAATTTACAGCGCCTTGGGTATAGCGTTTTTTGCGACCAGCATTCACTAATTTGGTTTGTAATGACATGATGTATCCTTAGCTATCTGAGAAATTTTAATAACAGTTAGCATAGCATGCTGTTAAAATAGTAAAAAATAATTTTTATGAATACTGGCTTTTCAATTATGCTAATCGTCCAACTAGCCAATTTAAATACGGCGACAATTAATTATGCGTTGTTATCAGAGCAAATTATCAACGATGCCAATCAGATGAATGGGCAACGTAAAAAACAGTTTTTAATCTGTCGCTCGATATTAGCAGATTTGCTTAATCACTATTGCCATTGCTCTACCTTGCCAACAATCGTAATCGGTGAAAATAGTCGCCCATGTTTTTTAGATCGAACTCTTCCTGATTTTAATATCAGCCATAGCCAAGATAGGGTAGCTGTCGCGATATCTTTAAACGGTAAAGTAGGTTTAGATATTGAACTGGCTCGCCAGCGTAAACACTATTTAAAAGTAGCAGAAAACTTTTTTGATGATGATGAATATCAATGGATGATAGCGCAAACCGATACATTATCGGCTTTTTGGCAATTATGGACGTTAAAAGAGTCTGCTTTAAAGCTGTATGCGAAAGGTGTTTGGCAAATGAAATCTGTGAAAATTGACCTTAATCACCAATTGATTCATGCTCCTTTTGCAAGTCATTTTTATTATCAATATCAGCATATTGATGATGTCCATTTGGCGGTCAATAGTAGTGTGCCAATAACAAGGTTTATCTTACAACGTTAAAGGCGCTAATCTGCCACATAAAAAATGTAGCAGATTAACATGTTGTATTAATTATTCGTTGGTCGTTAATAAACCTGATTCACTTAACGTTTTGTTAAAATCTTTATCCATAAAGAATAGGTCACGCTTATTTTCACCGACCAATTCGAGTTTATCGACAATGCTTTTGAAGAGTTTTTCTTCTTCATGTTGTTCAGAAACATACCATTGTAAAAAGTTAAATGTCGAAAAATCTTTCTGTGTTAACGCATAATCAACTAGCGCATTAATTGCTTTGGTAATTTTAAGTTCGTGCTGATAAGCCACTTTAAATAATTCAAGTAAAGAAGGATATTGTGATTCAGGGGCTTCAATTTTGCCAATTAAAGCTAAGGAGCCACAATCTAAAACATAATCAAATAAACGCTCCATATGTTGGCGTTCTTCACCCGCATGATCTCTTAAAAACTTTCCGAAAGATGGAAAATTTTGGTCATCACACCAAGCACTCATTTGTAGGTACAGATTTGAAGAGTAAAACTCTAAATTTAATTGCTCATTAAGCTTTTTGACCATTTGATCGGTTAACATTTTTATTTCCTCACATTGCTATTTTATGACTTCACATTTCAATCGATAACATCGTTGATGTGATTATTATTTATGTATAGATTAATTATCTATATCGTTAATATTGTCTAAATTAGATAAAGATCTTGAAGTACCTTTCTTTTGTTATTATCTAATTGATATTCCTGAGCTAACCAATTATCAATAGTCTGATAACGCTGTTTAATTGCCGTTATTGCGGCGGTTAGGTATGCTTCTTTAGCAGCAAAAATCACTTTTTGATTTTCAAGTTCGGTTGCCGTTAATTGGTTTTTATTCTGGTTCAGAATAGTGTCACGAAAATCTTTTAATAATTGTTCGGTAAGTAGATAGTCTTGCATGACAACGTCTTCACTCACGCCTAATGCAAACAGTGTTAAAGCGACACCAATGCCCGTTCTATCCTTGCCGACAGCACAATGCTGAACTAAGGGCTGCCCATTACCATTTAATAAAATGTCAGTAAGTTTTTGATAAGCAGGATTATTGAAAGGTAATAATTGATAAAGTTTGATCATAAAATCAAAGGGTGACGTTTTTTTAATGGTAAAAATATCATCTTCAATTTCTGAGGTTAAACTGGCTGTCACTTCATCACTTAATGGATTTGCCGGTACATTAATATAGTTGGCATGACGCCATAAATTGTCGGGATAACGATTGATTTCGTTCGGATCTCGATAGTCTAAAATGTAGTGTAATTTTAATTCATTCGCTAAGAAGTCTTTTTCTTGTTCGCTAATACGTGAAAATTCACCTGCACGATATAATTTTCCTTTACGTATTTGACGTCCATCTTGTGTTTTAATTCCACCTAAATCACGAAAATTAATTCCATTTTTTATTGGTACAGCAGATGTCATAACGAATCCTTATTTATTCTTAACCTGCTTGCTATATTAGCATGTTTCTGATTAGAATTAAGCCATTGTTTTATTTTTATCAATAATTGGAGTTCTGCTTATGTCGATGTTATCTATTTTACTTTCTGAAAAACCTGCACCCTCGCAATGGGGTAAAGATGCACTACTGAGTTTTTCAGATGAATCAATTACCATTCATTATAAAACTGAGCATCGTTTAGGGGCAATTCAACGTGCAGGGCGTAAACTCGATAATCAAGGTATTAAATCGGTTAAACTTAGTGGTCAAGGATGGGATTTAGAAGCTTGTTGGCATTTTTGGTTGGGTTATCGTAATGCAAAAAACAACAATAAAGTCACTTGGGCAAAGCTGGATAGGAAAGATAAAGCAGAATTAACACATCGTCTGACCATTATTGATTGGTGTCGAGATATTGTTAACCAGCAAGCGGAAACATTGAGCCCACTTGAATTAGCTACGCAAAGTGCCAAACTCATCAGTCAATATTCGACAGACGTAACATACAAAATTATTTCAGGCGAAGCATTAAAAGAGCATGATTATATGGGGATCTATACTGTTGGCAAAGGCTCAGATAGACCGGCAGCGCTACTTGAACTTGATTATAATCCGGGTAAAAATCCAACAACACCGATTACTGCTTGTTTAGTGGGTAAAGGGATCACATTTGATTCTGGTGGTTATAGTTTAAAACCAAGTAGTTTTATGGAGTCGATGCGCTCAGATATGGGCGGAGCAGCGCTAGTCGCTGGTGCATTAGCGCTTGCTATTGCACGAGGCATAAATCACCGTATTAAACTTTATCTATGTTGTGCAGATAACTTAGTGAGTGGTAGCGCTTTTAAACTCGGGGATATTATTTGTTATCGTAATGGTAAAACAGTTGAAATTGATAATACCGATGCTGAAGGTCGTTTAGTGTTAGCCGATGGGTTAATTTGTGCCGATAATGATAAACCACATTATATTATCGATTGTGCAACATTGACGGGTGCAGCTAAAATTGCGGTGGGTAATGATTATCAATCACTACTTTCATTTGATGATAAATTTGCTCAATTGTTATTGGCAAGTAGCGATATTGAGCATGAAGCATTTTGGCGTTTACCGTTAGCCGAATTTCATCGCTCTCAATTTCCTTCATCCTTTGCAGACATGTCCAATTCTGGATTACCTAACACAGCAGGGGCAAGTACTGCAGCGGCATTTTTATCACATTTTATTAAAAATTATCAGCAAAACTGGTTACATATCGATTGCTCAGCCACTTTCCGTAAAAGTGCAACTGCATTATGGGCAACGGGAGCAACAGGTGTTGGGGTAAGAACTATCGCTAACTTATTAAGTAAATTGAAATAAGATTAATATTTGTTTCAGGGGTGATTTATTTGTCGAAGTTTAAGTAAATGTGTTTAAAATTCGAATAATAATTAAGATAAATCATCTAACTGAAACAGATTAGATAATTAAAAAGAGTATCATAAAAATTAATAAAAAAAGAAGTTATATTAATTAGTTTATATGTTCGTAAACAACTCAATGATGGATTGTTATTAAATAATAATATCCATTAATTCAAATAAATAAGTTTAATAATTCTTAATAATTTTCCTAAATACTTTTATGACTAATATTCATAAAATACAAAAAAATAGATGTTTATTTTTTTGAATAAGATAGGAAAATTATGAAAAAGTTATTATTTATTGTATTAACCTCTTTATATTCATCATCTATCTATGCAATTCAATGTCATGTACCTAATGAACAAGAGGAATATGAAGAAATTATTGAAATTTGTAATGAAGAAGCTGAACAAGGTTTAGTTGATGCACAATATAATTTGGCTGTTTTGTATGATAAGAGCGATAAGGGTGATGAATATAAAAAGAAAGCCGCTTATTGGTATCAAAAGGCAGCAGAACAAGGTGATGTTGATGCACAGTTCAATTTAGCCCTTATGTATGATGAGGGAGAAGGCGTTGAACAGGATAAGAAAAAAGCGATATATTGGTATCAAAAAGCAGCTGATCAAAATGATCCCGATGCGTTGAATAATCTTGGTGCTATGTACTATTATGGTGAAGGAGTTGAAGAAGATAGGTCATTAGCAGATAAGTACTTTAAACAAGCTTGCGACCTTGGAACAAAAGAAGGATGTGAAAATTATAGCAAATAGTCATGGTAGTTTGGTTAAACTGCCTATAAGATTTAGGCAGTTTAGTGATTAGCTGTAAATTTTTATTCTGATTCAACCATTACGATAGCTTTTTTGATATAGATTGGTTCAACAGGAACATCTTGATAAGGTCCCATTCGCTTAGTGGGCACATTTACAATTTTATCTACAATATCCATTCCTTTTATCACTTTGCCAAACACAGCATAACCATAATCTCCGGATGGATCATGATTAAGAAAATTGTTATCGACTACGTTAATAAAAAATTGACTCGTCGCGCTGTCAATGACGTTTGTTCTTGCCATTGCTATCGTGCCTCGATCGTTTTTTAATCCATTATTGGCTTCATTTTTGATAGGAGCATTAGTTTCTTTAAGTTTTAATTGATTATTGAATCCACCCCCTTGAATCATAAAACCAGGTATGACTCGATGGAATATAAGATTTTCATAAAAACCTTTGTTGACATAATCAAGAAAATTTTTAGAAGTTATTGGTGCATGTTCGTTGTCTAATTCAAGCTCAATATCTCCCATACTTGTTTGTAATAAAACTTTTGTATCTGCTAAAGCAATAAAAGATAGTGAAGATAGAAACACTGCTGTAAGTAACGTAATGATTTTTTTCATTATATTCATTCCTTAATCCATTTGTGTGCTGATTATACCGAATATTAAATTAATTTAAATAGTAATTATGCAAAATTCGTAAAATTTCTGGGGTGTCGATCGCAGTTTTGTTTATTTAATATTAATCAAAACATTAAACAATATAATGTTAATGAGTTTAAATGACATTTTGGGTTGTTGGAATCATTACCGATCTATATAGCTAAATAATATTGTTTTAAAAGGTAATTATCTGAATTTATCTTTAATTATTTATCAAGTAAACATTAAATTTTATTCATTAGATTATAACTTTTGTTTAGGGATTGAGAAATTATGCGTTGTTTATTATGTAATATGCCATTATATCTGGCAACTCATGGCGTTTGCAGTCAATGTATAAAAAATTTACCACAGCAAAATAAGGTATGTCATCAGTGTAGTTTACCTCATTCACTTACAACAGAGCGCTGTTATCGATGCATTGAACATAAACCAAATTGGGATATGCTAATTTCAACTAGCGAATATATTAATCCGTTGAAAAAATTAATTCATAAGCTTAAATTTTATCGAAAGGCAGAATTAGCTTTAGCTTTGGCAAGGTTAATGTTTTTGGCATGGTACAAAAGGCGATTATCAGAAGGTATTATTATTCCTGATTTGGTTACCTGTGTTCCGTTACATCATGTTCGGTATTGGTCTCGAGGATTTAATCAAGCAGAATTATTAGCAAAACCAATTGCAAAATGGATTAATCGCGATTTTGTTCCTTATTTACTTGTTCGAAGACAACGAGCTATAGATCAAAAAACTTTGTCACTAAAAGATCGTGTTAAAAATGTTGAAACACTTTATTTGTGTCGACAAAATCTTTCAAATAAATCGGTGTTGCTCATCGATGATATTGTAACGACGGGAAATACGATTAATGCAATTAGTCAGCAACTAAAAAAATGTGGGGCAACCTATATTCAAGTTATTTGTTTATGTCGAACAGTATTGTAAAATTGTAAACAGTCCCTATAATAACCAACATAGTTGGTCAACTATTATAACAAATCAATTAGGTAGTTTATTACCTAATTGCATCAAAAGTGAGGGGTTATGTCTATTATTACTATTTCTGAATCAGCTCAGCAACATTTCAAAAAACTACTAGCTAATCAACCACAAGATACACAAATTCGTGTCTTTGTCATGAATCCTGGTACGCCAAGTGCAGAGTGTGGTGTTTCCTATTGTCCTGCTGATACTGTAGAAGATAGTGATATAGAAGAAAAGTTTGCAGATTTTTCGGTATACATTGATGAAATGAGTGCACCATTTTTAGAAGAAACCGTTATCGATTATGTTACTGATGAATTGGGGGCACAATTGACGTTAAAAGCGCCAAATTCCAAAATGAGAAAAGTCAGCGATGATGCACCTTTAATTGAACGCGTTAATTATACGATCCAAACTCAAATTAATCCTCAACTTGCCAGTCATGGCGGGATGGTAAGTTTAATTGAACTAACGGAAGACAATTATGTTGTACTTCAATTTGGAGGTGGATGTAATGGTTGTTCAATGGTTGATTATACGTTGAAAGAAGGAATTGAAAAACAATTATTAATGGAATTTCCTGAATTAGCAGGCGTTAAAGATGTGACTGAGCATCAAGCAGGAACACACTCTTTTTGTTAAGAAAAACTAAATAATTTGGATTTAAATCTTGCTTATTGCTAAGATTAAGTCATAATCGCATGATGTCTGCCAGTTCACTTTATGATGGGGTTTTATGAATCAAGTCAGCATTATTTCAGATCTTATCGTTTGGATTGAAAAAAATCTGGAGCAGCCTTTGTCTATTGATCATGTTGCTCAAAAATCAGGTTATTCAAAGTGGCATTTACAACGTATGTTTAAAGAGGTAACCGGTCAGGTACTTGGTACTTACATTCGTCATCGTAGGTTAACTTATGCTGCACTTTCTTTACGAATGACGAGTAAGCCGATTTTAGATATTGCCATGCAATATCGTTTTGATTCTCAGCAAACATTTACCCGTTCTTTTAAAAAACAGTTCAATGAAACCCCAGCAAGTTACCGACGTGCTGAATTTTGGGACCCAACTGGATTGACACCTGCAATCGAGCTTAATAAAACCCAGCTTACACTTCCTGAACCTACATTTGTTAATATGCCAAAACAGACATTTTGGGGTATTACTTATAAGAATAACTGTAATTTAAGTAAATTATTAGAGGAAGAAAATAAATTACGCAGTCAATTTTTTCATAATTATCTTTCCCGCTATACTCACAAAAATGAAATTTTGCCAGATAAGATTTATGCCTTTAACCGAATCTTGAAAAGCAAAGAAAATGCTAATGAACAAGAATTACTCTACACCATAGCGTTAGAACACAATAATCAACTCGAATATATAGAACAATTTGTTAGTGATGGTGGTTTGTATCTTTGTTTTAAATATATTGGAAGACCAGAAAATTTTAAAGATTTTATTTCTCAAGTTCATTTAGCTGCGATGCCTGCTTTAAAAGTTCATTTACGTTCTGGATGTTTAATCGAAATTCACCATAACCGAGATAAAAATACGGTTGAAACTGCTAAGGATATTCAACGAATGGAATGTGATTATTGCGTCCCTGTTGCTACAGAAAATGATGTTCTTATGAAGCAAAATTCGTAGCCATTTCAAATCTTAACCGAAACAAAACATGCAACTAATTTATAATAAAATAAAGCTATTGCTATTTTAATAATGTTTTTTCTAACCATGTTTTAAATTTTGGAGATGCTTCTTTTAAGCTATTTGAACCTCGTGTCACAGTTGCAATTCCAATACCTAATTGTTCTTTAAGTTGTCTTTGATTAATTGAACCGTCAAGTAATGAATGAATTATCTTAACCCGAGTTATTAAAGCATCACGTTCGTCTACTGTTAAGAGCAATTTAAATATATCAAGGGAATAGCCATCTTTAAATGCTTGATGTAATAATTCTACCGTTTGTTTCCATTCTTGAGTTTTCATCATGCTCACCATTAATATTTTCTGTTAATCTCATTAGAAGTAAGAATATTATGATTTTTTTGACCTAATATATTTTGAAAAATATAATCATAAACCAAAACATTTTTAACATAGTTACGTGTTTCAGTAAAAGGAATGCTATCAATAAAAGCTACTGCATCAAGTTTTCCATTACTATTTTTAAGCCAATTTTTAACTCGATTCGGGCCTGCATTGTAAGCGGCTGAAGCTAAAATACGGTTATTACCATTTTGTTGATAAACATTATTGAGAAAATATGTTCCGAGTTCAATATTAGTTATAGGTTCAAATAATTGATTTGAAGAATAATAACTAACTGAACTGACTTTTTTGGACGTTTCTTTGGCTGTAGCAGGCATTAATTGCATTAGACCTTTTGCTCCAGCAGGTGATTGTACACGCGTATCCATTGCACTTTCTTGACGTGAAATTGCTAAGGCATAAGAAAGTGGTATTGCTTTTCCTTTTAGCGCATTAACATATATTTCTTTATACATGATTGGTAGACGTTCTGTCCAGTTATTCCAAAGCTTTCCAGAAATAGTTGCTTGAATACTTAAGTCTCCCCAGCCTTTTTGAAAAGCATATTTGGCTAAATCTAGGTAATTATCTGATTCATTTATATTATTTAACATATATCGCCATTCACGGCTTGATTCTGATAACATTTTCCAAAAACGTAGTTCATTGATACGTTTTATAACAGGCAGATTATCATATTTTGTTTTTAATTTAGAAATTTCTGATTTTGAACTTTTAGTTGATTGGTTATTAAGAGAATAGGGTTGATTAAGCATTTGAGCGCTGACCATACCATAAAAGCCACGATTAGCAGATAATTTTTTGAAAATAGCATTAGCTTCATTTTTTTTCTTATTGTTTAAATATACGCGTGCTTGCCAATATTGCCACTCCTCTTTTAATTTATCTTCTGACGTTAATTTTGATAACCAATAGGCAATTTCTTTAAAATTATTTTCATCAATCGCAAAACGAATGCGTTTTTCAACTAATGAGGTGTCATGATATTTGGCAATATAATCATCACGCCATTTTATTTGTTCATTTGTCGCAGAATCACTAAAAAACCTATTTGCTAAATACTTTTGTAATGCAATGAGTTCGACTTCACTAAAATGTTGTTGTTTTTCAAGTTTAGGTAACAACAGTTGAGCAAAATTCATATCTGCTTTAACTAAACGGGGAAAAGAAGCTAAAACAATGTTTTTAGTAAAATTACTTCTTTTAATATTTTTTGAAAAATCTTCCAATTTTTTCGGGTCATCAATTAGCGCATTCAAATTATTTTTAGTTGTTTTATAGTCGGCATTTAGGAGGTTTGTTAGATAACGTGCTAGTTTTAAATTGTTAGCCTTAATAGCCAGTTCAATGCGTAATAAAATCAAATTAGCGGTTTGTTTTCCTGCTTTAGTCCATTCATTGAGTAATGGATCACATGCAGAAGGTAATTCATTACCTGTAAGCCATAATGATTCGACTGTATCAAAAACAGATTGGGTCTTTCCTTGTTTTAATAAAGCATATTGATAGCGACAATTTGATGATGTTGAGTTATCGATTGGAAAATGGATAATTGCGTTCCAATCTTGACGATTAGTTAACTCAGCTAAAAAAGATTGAGATAATGAAGCCGTTAAAGGAAAATCATTATAATGGTTAACAAATTCACGGACTGCTTGAGGTGAAATTGATTTAATATTTTTTTGAAAATATTGTACTGCTGCATAGGGATATAGAGGATAATCTTCCAACGAATTAAGTAATGCAGATTGTTCATCAAAATTTAACGATTGATAGGAATTTAGCCATTTTTTATATTTATCTCTCAAATCCTGTTGAGTAGTAATTGCAATTACATGGTTAGTAAAAAGTAATCCTACTATCAAAATATAACGTGCTAATGATTTCATCCCTTTGCTCCTATAACTAGTTGCTTATTAGATTATCATATTTCAGTATAATTCGTCGATGATGAACTTTTTTGAGTAATAACCTCTCTGATAGAATAGGTCAATAAAAAATAATAAAATAATTCCCACTAAAATAGTCAACTAAATACTTGACTAAAATAAACGGATATATACAATACCTCTAATATATAGAGGAGCATGATTAATGAAATTGACATCAAAAGGAAGATATGCAGTAACTGCAATGTTGGATGTGGCGTTACATTCCAATTCAGGCCCCGTATCTCTTGCTGATATTTCAGAACGTCAAGAAATCTCACTTTCTTATCTTGAACAACTGTTTGCCCGTTTACGGAAAAATGGATTAGTCTCAAGTGTTCGAGGTCCTGGTGGTGGTTATGTACTTAGTCGTAGTATGGATCAAATAGCTATCAGTTCTATTGTTAAAGCAGTTGATGAAACTGTACACGCAACAAAGTGCCATGGTCTCGACGGATGTCAAGGTGGTGTTAGATGTTTAACTCATACGTTATGGAATGACTTAAGTGAACGAATTGATGACTTTTTAACAAGTATTACATTAAGTGAATTAGTTAATAATAAAGAAGTCAAAGCTGTTGCTAGTAGACAAAGCAATATCAAACACACCAGCATTAATTAATAAATTGAATACAGAATTTGTCATTAGGAGTCATTAATGAAACTACCTATTTATATGGATTATGCTGCAACTACGCCAGTAGATCCTAGAGTTGCTGAAAAAATGATGCAGTATTTAACTCTAGACGGCGTTTTTGGTAATCCCGCATCTCGTTCACATAAATTTGGTTGGCAAGCAGAAGAAGCGGTTGATATTGCACGAAATCAAATAGCCGATCTTATCGGTGCCGATTCACGAGAAATTGTTTTTACTTCTGGCGCGACTGAAGCGGACAATCTAGCCATTAAAGGTGCAGCACACTTTAATCAGGCTAAAGGTAAACATATTATTACGTGTAAAACTGAACATAAAGCCGTGCTTGATACTTGTCGCCAACTAGAACGAGAAGGTTATGAAGTAACGTATTTAGCACCTGAATCTGATGGAATATTAGATTTAAACAAACTCGCAGCAGCAATGCGTAGTGATACGACAGTGGTGTCTATCATGCATGTCAATAATGAGACAGGCGTCATACAAGATATCGAAAAAATTGGTGAAATGTGTCGTGAAAGAGGCATTGTTTTCCACGTGGATGCAACCCAAGCTGTTGGTAAATTACCGATTGATGTAACCAAATTGAAAGTAGACTTGATGTCTTTTTCAGGTCATAAAATCTATGGTCCAAAAGGTATCGGTGGGCTGTATGTAAGACGTAAACCACGTGTTCGTATCGAAGCCCAAATGCATGGTGGTGGTCATGAACGAGGCATGCGCTCTGGAACGCTACCTGTGCACCAAATTGTTGGTATGGGTGAAGCATATCGGATAGCAAAAGAAGAAATGGCTACTGAAATGCCACGTCTATTGGCACTCAAAAATCGGTTATGGAATGGTTTAAAAGATATAGAAGAAGTTTATCTAAATGGATCTTTAGAACACAGTGCACCAAATATTTTAAATGTCAGTTTTGCTTATATTGAAGGTGAATCGTTAATGATGGCATTAAAAGATTTGGCTGTATCTTCTGGCTCTGCCTGTACGTCAGCGAGTTTAGAACCTTCTTATGTATTGCGGGCACTAGGCCTCAATGATGAATTAGCACATAGCTCTATCCGTTTTTCACTAGGTCGATTTAGTACTGAAGAAGAAGTGGATTATGTCATTGAGTTAATCAAAAACTCTATTGATAAATTAAGAAACTTATCTCCACTTTGGGAAATGTTTAAAGATGGTGTTGATTTATCAAAAATAAAATGGTCAGCCCATTAAAATTAGGAGTAAATTATGGCATACAGTGAAAAAGTAGTCGATCATTACGAAAACCCTCGCAATGTCGGGTCGTTCGATCAAAACGATCCGAATGTTGGTAGTGGTATGGTTGGTGCACCAGCCTGTGGCGATGTCATGCGACTTCAAATTAAAGTGAATGATGATGGCATTATTGAAGATGCGAAATTTAAAACTTATGGCTGTGGTAGCGCAATTGCTTCAAGTTCGTTAGTTACCGAATGGATTAAAGGTAAATCTTTAGATGAAGCACAAGCAATAAAAAATACGGATATTGCTAAAGAACTCGCTTTACCGCCAGTTAAAATTCACTGTTCAATTTTAGCTGAAGATGCAATCAAAGCGGCAATTGATGACTATAAGACTAAAAAAGGGCAAAGTTAATGGCTATTACATTAACCACAAGTGCCGCTGATCGTGTTCAAGCTTTTTTAACTAATCGTGGAAAAGGCATCGGTCTAAGATTAGGCGTTAAAACATCTGGTTGTTCGGGTATGGCTTATGTTTTAGAGTTTGCTGATACGATTAATGATGATGATAGTGTATTTGAAGACAAAAATGTCAAAGTTATCGTGGATAAAAAAAGCTTAGTCTATATTGATGGCACTGAACTTGATTTTGTTAAAGAAGGATTAAATGAAGGTTTTAAATTCAATAATCCTAATGCGCATAATGAGTGTGGTTGTGGCGAAAGCTTTAATGTTTAACTGAGGTATCAAGCGTGAATAATTATTTTGAGTTATTTCATCTACCTATTCAATTACCTGTCGATACGCAGCAGTTAACATTACAATATCAGCAATTACAAAGACAGTATCACCCTGATAATTTTGCAACGGCATCGGATAGTGAAAAAATGGCGATTATTCAAAAATCAGCCATGATTAATGATGCTTATCAAGTATTAAAAAATCCTATAAAAGCAGCTGAATATTTCCTATCTTTGCAAGGCTTTGATGTGGCAACGGAACAACATATTATTCATGATGCAGATTTTTTAATGGAGCAATTTGTTTTGCGTGAAAAGCTAGATGATATTGAAAGTCAGTCAAACTTTGAACTATTAGATAGCTTTGGGTCTGAAATATCAGGCCGCAAAAAAGATATTTATAATCAATTGTTGAACAATATATCGCAACAAGATTGGCAATCCGCCCTAAATCAAATCTACAAGATTCGTTATCTTACTCGATTAATAGAACAGATCGAAAAGTTACAAGAAAAGCAATATGCTTTATAATTTAAGATAAATAACACATCAAGTAGAGATAAGTTAAATGGCATTATTACAAATTAGTGAACCAGGTCAAACACCAGAACCACATCAACGTCGGATTGCGGTTGGCATTGATTTGGGTACGACCAACTCACTAGTTGCAACCGTTCGAAGCGGTAAATCTGAAGTCCTGCCAGATTTAGAAGGCGATTTTTTATTGCCTTCAGTTGTACATTATGGTGTTGATCATGATGATAATACTATTATCACAATTGGTAAAAATGCTAAAAACAGTGCTACTTCTGATCCAAAAAATACAGTAAGTTCTGTTAAGCGATTAATGGGAAGACGTCTTTCGGATATAGACACATCTCATTTCCCTTATCCATTATCCATGACAGAAAATGGTGTGCCGTTACTAAATTTACCGAATCAGCAAGTTAATCCTATACAAGTCTCTGCTGAAATCTTGATTGCTCTAGCAGATCGGGCTAAAGCGAGTTTAAATGCTGAAATCGATGGTGTCGTCATCACCGTTCCCGCCTATTTTGATGATGCTCAACGACAGGCAACAAAAGATGCTGCTAAATTAGCTGGTTTACACGTTTTACGTTTGTTGAATGAACCTACTGCTGCAGCTATAGCTTATGGCCTTGATTCTGGAAAAGAAGGCATAATTGCTGTATATGATTTAGGTGGTGGGACTTTTGATATCTCTATCCTGCGTTTACATAAAGGCGTTTTTGAAGTCCTATCAACAGGGGGAGATTCTGCTCTTGGTGGTGATGACTTCGATCGTTTACTTGCGGAGTATATTAAAAACGAATTAGGGTTGATTAATGATCATGATGCACAGTTGAATCAGAGAATGATTCATCAAGCGGTTGACATTAAAATTGCTCTCAGCCATCAAAATGCTGTCACGATAACATTTGATAATCAGGTCTTAACTATAACCCGACATCAATTTGAACAACTTATTGAACCGCTAGTTAAACGAACCTTAGCTGTTTGTCGGCGTGCATTAAAAGATGCTGATATTGATATCGATGAAATTGTTGAAGTGGTCATGGTGGGGGGATCTACCCGAATTCCGTTTGTGCGTGAATCGGTCGGTAATTATTTCAAAACAAAACCTTTAACTTCTATCGATCCAGATAAAGTAGTCGCTATTGGGGCTGCCATTCAAGCGGATATTTTAGTGGGTAATAAACCCGATTCCGATATGTTGTTGCTTGATGTAATTCCCTTATCTTTAGGCATCGAAACAATGGGTGAATTGGTTGAAAAAATTATTCCTCGTAATAGCACGATCCCTTGTGCAAGGGCGCAAGAATTTACAACCTTTAAAGATGGTCAGACCGCTATGATGATTCATGTTTTACAAGGTGAACGTGAAAATGTAGCAGATTGTCGATCGTTGGCGCAATTTATCTTACGTGGCATTCCGCCAATGCCTGCTGGTGGCGCACATATTCGTGTCACTTTCCAAGTGGATGCTGATGGATTGCTAAACGTAACGGCAATGGAAAAATCAACAGGTGTTGAAGCTGCAATACAAGTTAAGCCATCTTATGGGCTAACTGATAAAGAAATTGCAACTATGATTCAAGATTCCATCAATTACGCTCAACAAGATAAGCAAACTAGAATGCTTGCTGAACAAAAAGTTGAAGCAGCAAGAGTTCTTGAGAGTTTACAAAATGCATTAGATAAAGATGCTGACTTATTGAATGAGCATCAGCTTAATCAAATTTTAAATGCTAAACATCGTTTACAAGCGGTAAGCGAATCTGATGATATATACGAAATTGAAAAGCAAATTAAAATTGTTGATAACGTGACGCAGGATTTTGCGGCTAAGCGTATGGATAGATCCATTCGTCAAGCTTTAACCGGTCATAAAGTTGATGATATTTAACTAACGAGATTATTATGCCAAAAATTACATTTTTACCAAATGCTGAACTTTGCCCTGAAGGGAAAACGGTTGAAGCGCAAGAAGGTGAATCTATTTTAGAAGTCGCTTTACGTAACGATATTGAAATTGAGCATGCTTGTGAAATGTCATGTGCTTGTTCAACTTGCCATTGTATTGTCCGTAAAGGTTTTGACTCACTTGAAGAGAGTGATGAACAAGAAGATGATATGCTAGATAAAGCGTGGGGCGTTGAACCACATAGTCGACTAAGTTGTCAGGCTCGTGTTGCCGATGAAGATCTTGAAGTTGAAATTCCAAGATATAGTCTTAATCATGCCAAAGAAGATCATTAGCCTTGTCGCCATCACTTCATGGCGACAGATTCCTCATTATCATCATTTTGTTAAGTAATCACTACAACTTGTTTGATTAGCTTGAAATTTAATCAATAAAAATGGTTTATCATTATTTTTAAGCTGATCAATAAAGCATCTATTATTAATTATTTCTTGCATTAGTTAATAATTTACGTATAATCATCGCCACTTTGTTTGTTGAATTTTTGATAAGCAAATGCGTATGAAGATATAATCCTTATTTAATAATATTGAATTATATCAACAATACTCCCGATCTGGGGGTTACGAAAAGAACGGATTACACTCTCCTGTCAATCGAAACAGGGTAAGAGGAGTAGTCTTTTGTTATAACTTTTAAATAGTGGAGCTCTGGTCTCATGTCGAACCAAAGAATCCGTATCCGGTTAAAAGCGTTTGATCATCGTTTGATTGATCAATCAACTGCTGAAATTGTAGAAACTGCGAAGCGCACTGGTGCGCAAGTTCGTGGTCCTATTCCATTACCGACACGCAAAGAGCGTTTCACCGTATTGATTTCTCCGCACGTTAATAAAGACGCGCGTGATCAATATGAGATTCGTACTCATAAACGTCTAGTTGATATTGTTGAGCCAACTGAAAAAACAGTTGATGCTTTAATGCGCCTAGATCTTGCTGCCGGTGTTGATGTGCAGATCAGTTTAGGTTAATCCTAAGCTGAATGATTGAGAGGTCTAAACAATGATTGGTTTAATCGGTCGTAAAGTAGGAATGACACGAATCTTTACCGAAGAAGGTGTTTCTATTCCTGTCACCGTAGTTGAAGTTCAAAGCAACCGCGTTACTCAAGTTAAAACTTTAGAGAACGATGGTTATCAAGCTATTCAGGTTACTACTGGCAGCAAAAAAGCAAGCCGTGTAAATAAACCTGAAGCAGGTCATTTTGCTAAGGCTGGCGTTGAAGCTGGTCGTGGTCTATGGGAATTCCGTTTTGAAGAAGGCGAATTTACTGTAGGGCAAAGTATTAACGTTGATATTTTCACAGACGTTAAAAAAGTTGATGTTACTGGAACATCTAAAGGTAAAGGTTTTGCTGGCGTAACTAAACGTTGGAACTTCCGTACTCAAGATGCAACTCATGGTAACTCTTTGGCACACCGTGGTCATGGCTCTATCGGTCAAAACCAAACTCCAGGTAAAGTGTTCAAAGGTCGTAAAATGGCAGGTCACCTAGGTAATGAACGTGTAACTGTTCAAAACTTAGATATTGTACGTGTTGATGCTGAACGCAACCTTTTATTAATTAAAGGTGCAGTTCCAGGCGCAATCAATAGTGACGTAATTGTTAAACCGGCAATCAAGGCTTAACGTCGAGGAGATAGAGATGGAATTAGTAGTAAAAGACGCGAAAGCGCTTTCTGTTTCCGAAACTACCTTCGGACGTGAGTTTAATGAAGCGTTAGTTCACCAAGTAGTTGTTGCTTATGCATCTGCTGCTCGTCAAGGCTCACGCGCACAAAAAACTCGTGCAGAAATCGCTGGTTCAGGCAAAAAACCATGGCGTCAAAAAGGCACAGGTCGTGCTCGTTCAGGTTCTATTAAGAGCCCAATCTGGCGTAGTGGTGGTGTAACATTTGCAGCAAAACCACAAGATCATAGCCAAAAAGTTAACCGTAAAATGTATCGTGGTGCATTAAAGAGTATTTTCTCTGAATTAGTGCGTCAAGAGCGTTTAGTTGTGGTTGAAACATTTACTGTTGAAGCACCTAAGACTAAATTATTAACTCAGAAATTAAATGATATGAATCTTAACGATGTCCTTATCATTACAACTGAAGTTGATGAGAATCTTTTCTTAGCAGCACGTAACTTGCATAAAGTTGATGTGCGTGATGTGGCAGGTATTGATCCAGTTAGTTTGATTGCATTTGACAAAGTGGTTATCACTGTTGATGCCGTTAAACAAGTAGAGGAGATGTTAGCATGATTCGTGAAGAGCGTCTGCTTAAAGTCCTGCGAGCACCACATGTTTCTGAAAAAGCATCTATTTCAATGGAAAAAACAAATACATTAGTATTGAAAGTTGCTAAAGATGCTACTAAGAGAGAGATTAAAGCCGCAGTTGAACAACTATTTGAAGTTAAAGTAGATGACGTTAATACACTTGTTGTTAAAGGCAAAGTAAAACGTCGTGGTCAACAAATTGGTCGCCGTAGCGACTGGAAAAAAGCTTACGTAACTTTAGCAGAAGGTCAAAACTTAGACCTTGCTGGCGTCGCTGAGTAATTCGGAGGAGTAAGAACAATGGCAGTTGTTAAGTGTAAACCTACATCTCCGGGTCGTCGCCACGTTGTTAAAGTGGTTAACCCAGAGTTGCATAAAGGTAAGCCTTATGCACCGTTGCTTGATTCAAAAAGCAAAACTGGTGGTCGCAATAATAATGGTCGTATCACTACCCGTCATATCGGTGGTGGTCATAAACAACATTATCGTATTGTTGACTTTAAGCGTAATAAAGATGGTATTCCAGCAGTTGTTGAACGTTTGGAATATGATCCAAACCGTAGTGCAAATATTGCATTGGTTTTATATAAAGACGGTGAACGTCGTTATATTTTAGCGCCTAAAGGCTTAAAAGCAGGTGATCAGATCCAATCTGGTGTTGATGCATCGATTAAAACAGGTAACTGTTTACCAATGCGCAATATTCCAGTCGGTTCTACCGTGCATAACATTGAAATGAAACCAGGTAAAGGCGGACAACTTGCTCGCTCAGCTGGTAGCTATGTTCAAATCGTTGCGCGTGATGGTGCATATGTAACATTACGTCTACGTTCAGGTGAAATGCGTAAAGTATTATCTGATTGTCGTGCCACTATTGGTGAAGTCGGTAATTCAGAACATATGCTTCGCGTACTAGGTAAAGCGGGTGCAACGCGTTGGCGTGGTGTTCGTCCTACTGTTCGTGGTACAGCAATGAACCCGGTAGACCATCCACATGGTGGTGGTGAAGGTCGTAACTTTGGTAAACATCCTGTGTCTCCATGGGGTCAAAAAGCCAAAGGATTGAAAACGCGTAGCAACAAACGTACTGATAAGTATATTGTTCGCCGTCGCAATAAGAAATAATTAATATAGAGGATTAGCTATGCCACGTTCTCTCAAGAAGGGTCCTTTTATTGACCTACACTTGCTGAAGAAGGTAGAGAAAGCGGTGGAAAGCGGGGACAAGAAACCAATTCGTACTTGGTCCCGTCGTTCAACGATCTTTCCTAACATGATCGGTTTGACCATCGCTGTCCATAATGGTCGTCAGCACGTTCCAGTTTATGTTTCCGACGAAATGGTTGGTCATAAATTGGGTGAATTCGCGCCGACTCGTACTTATCGCGGTCACGCTGCGGATAAGAAAGCTAAGAAGAAATAAGTAGGAGAAAGAGATGGAAACAATTGCAAAGTACCGCCACGCTCGTTCTTCTGCACAAAAAGTTCGCTTAGTTGCAGATCTTGTTCGCGGTAAAAAAGTGTCTCAGGCACTTGATATTTTAACGTACACCAATAAAAAAGCGGCTGTACTTGTTAAAAAAGTATTAGAGTCTGCTATTGCTAATGCAGAGCATAACGATGGTGCTGATATTGATGATCTAAAAGTTGCGAAAATTTTCGTAGACGAAGGCCCAACCATGAAGCGTATTATGCCTCGTGCGAAAGGTCGTGCAGATCGAATTTTGAAGCGTACGAGTCACATCACCGTGATCGTCTCAGATCGCTAGGCTGGAGAATAGCAATGGGTCAAAAAGTAAATCCAAATGGTATCCGATTAGGCATTGTCAAGCCTTGGACATCTACATGGTATTCGGGTACAAAGACATTCGCTGATAATTTAGAAAGTGATTTTAGAGTGCGTGAATTCTTAAACAAAGAATTAGCACAAGCGTCAATCTCTAAAATTGTAATCGACCGTTCAGCAGAAACTAACGTTCGCATTACTATTCACACTGCTCGTCCAGGTATCGTGATTGGTAAAAAAGGTGAGGACGTTGAAAAATTACGTAATGCCGTAGCTTCTATTGTCAATAAGTATAAAGACAAAAGAGAAAAACGTGATGTTGCAGTCCAAATTAATATTGCTGAAGTTCGTAAACCTGAACTTGATGCAAAATTAGTTGCTGACAGCATTACTTCTCAGTTAGAACGCCGTGTTATGTTCCGTCGTGCAATGAAACGTGCGGTACAAAACGCAATGAAAGCGGGTGCTAAAGGTATCAAAGTTGAAGTAAGTGGTCGTTTAGGCGGCGCTGAAATTGCTCGCTCAGAGTGGTATCGTGAAGGTCGTGTACCTCTACATACACTACGAGCTGACATCGACTACGGAGTGTCTGAAGCATTAACTACCTATGGTATTATTGGTGTTAAAGTGTGGATCTTCAAAGGTGAGATCCTTGGTGGTATGGCTGCCGTTGAACAAGCAGAAAAACAACCTGCTGCTCAACCGAAAAAGCAGCGCAAAGGCCGAAAACAATAAGGAGCGTCGCTGATGTTACAACCAAAGCGTACAAAATTCCGTAAAGTGCACAAGGGCCGCAATCGTGGTCTAGCTGTGAGTACTGACGTAAGTTTCGGTACATTCGGTCTTAAGGCTGTGGGTCGTGGTCGTTTGACTGCGCGCCAGATCGAAGCAGCACGTCGTGCAATGACTCGTGCAGTTAAGCGTCAAGGTAAAATCTGGATTCGAGTTTTCCCTGATAAACCAATTACTGAAAAACCACTTGAAGTGCGTATGGGTAAAGGTAAGGGTAACGTTGAATACTGGGTTGCTCAGATTCAACCAGGTAAAGTCCTTTATGAAATGGACGGAGTACCGGAAGAAGTTGCTCGTGAAGCATTTGCGTTGGCAGCTGCAAAACTGCCAATTAAAACCACCTTTGTGATTAAGACGGTGATGTAAATGAAAGCAAAAGAGCTACGCGAAAAAAGCGTTGAAGAGTTAAATACTGAACTTCTTAATTTATTACGTGAGCAATTTAACTTACGTATGCAATTAGCTGGAGGTCAGTTGACACAGACTCATATGTTAAAACAAGTGCGTCGTAATATTGCACGAGTTAAAACGTTATTAACTGAAAAGGCGGGTGCGTAATATGACTACTGAAGTAAAAATTCGTACTCAGCAAGGTCGTGTTATTAGCGACAAAATGGATAAATCTATTACTGTAGCTATAGAACGTAAAGTGAAGCATCCGTTATATGGTAAGTTCATTAAACGTACGACTAAATTGCATGTACATGATGAAAACAACGAGTGTGGTATTGGTGATACTGTAGAAATTAAAGAGTGTCGTCCATTATCAAAAACCAAATCTTGGACTCTTGTTCGAATCGTAGAAAAAGCAGTTAGTTAATCTAATCGATTAAAAACTGTACATAATATAATAAACGGCTAAATGCAGCCGTTTATTTTATGCTATCCATTTTATTTGAGTGGTGTTATACTATGCGCCCTCACATATGTGGGTTTTTGGTTGTCTATTCTTATCCATGGTAGTTGAGGTGGATGAAGGTAGATTAGACAATAATTTATTTATACGGAGCATTAAAATGATCCAAGAACAGACTAGGCTAGATGTTGCCGATAACTCTGGCGCACGTAGTGTAATGTGTATCAAGGTTCTCGGTGGATCGCACCGTCGTTATGCAGCGGTAGGTGATATCATCAAGGTTACCATTAAAGAAGCAATTCCACGTGGTAAAGTTAAAAAAGGTGATGTACTTAAAGCTGTTGTCGTGCGCACTAGAAAAGGTGTTCGTCGTCCTGATGGATCTGTCATTCGTTTCGATCGCAATGCTTGTGTTATTTTAAACAATAACAGTGAGCAACCGATTGGTACGCGTATTTTTGGACCGGTCACTCGTGAACTTCGTTCTGAGAAGTTTATGAAGATCATTTCATTAGCACCAGAAGTACTGTAAGGAGCGGGTAATGGCAGCGAAAATCCGTCGAGAAGATGAAGTTATCGTGTTAACCGGTAAAGATAAAGGTAAACGCGGTAAAGTAAAAAGCGTTTTGTCTACAGGCAAAGTGATTGTTGAAGGTATTAATTTGGTGAAAAAACATCAAAAACCAGTACCTGCATTAAATCAAGAAGGTGGAATTGTTGAAAAAGAAGCACCAATCAATGTTTCTAATGTTGCAATTTATAATCCTGATACAGACAAAGCAGATCGCGTAGGCTTTCGTTTTGAAGACGGCAAAAAAGTCCGTTTTTTCAAGTCTACTAATAAATTAATCAATTAAGTAATTTGGAGTGTACGATGGCGAAACTGCATGATTACTACAAAGCACAGGTAGTAAATAAACTGCAAGAACAGTTTGGCTACAAATCTGTCATGCAAGTCCCTCGGATCGAAAAGATCACCTTGAATATGGGTGTGGGTGAAGCAATTACTGATAAGAAATTATTAGATAATGCGGTTGCAGATTTAGCAGCAATCAGTGGTCAAAAACCACTAGTCACTAAAGCACGCAAATCAGTTGCTGGTTTTAAAATCCGTCAAGGGTATCCTATTGGTTGTAAAGTCACTTTACGTGGCGAACGTATGTGGGAATTTTTTGAACGTCTAGTTTATATTGCTCTTCCTCGTACTCGAGATTTCCGCGGTTTAAGCGCAAAATCTTTCGATGGTCGTGGTAACTATAGCATGGGTGTTCGTGAACAAATCGTTTTCCCTGAAATCGATTATGATAAAGTTGATCGTGTTCGTGGTTTAGATATTACTATCACAACAAGTGCACAATCAGATGAAGAAGGCCGAGCTTTATTATCTGCCTTTAACTTCCCATTTCGTAAGTAAGGTAGGGCATAATGGCTAAACAATCAATGATTGAACGCGATAAGAAACGCGTAAAGCTAGCAGAAAAATATTTTGCAAAGCGTCAAGAATTAAAAGCGATTATCTCTGATCTTAATGCATCAGATGAAGATCGTTGGAATGCAGTGCTTAAATTGCAAACGCTTCCTCGTGATTCTAGTCCATCACGTCAACGTCGTCGTTGTCGTCAAACCGGTCGTCCTCATGGCGTCCTTCGTAAGTTTGGTTTAAGCCGTATTAAGGTTCGTGAATCAGCCATGCGTGGTGAGATTCCTGGTCTTAAAAAGGCAAGTTGGTAATCAGGGGAGTGTTATAGATGAGCATGCAAGATCCTATAGCAGATATGTTGACCCGTATTCGTAACGGTCAAGCTGCGAATAAAGTTGCAGTCACCATGCCTTCCTCTAAGCTAAAAGTGGCTATTGCCAATGTGCTAAAGGAAGAAGGTTATATCGGGGACTTTAAAGTAGTTGGTGACACTAAGCCAGAGTTGGAAATTACACTGAAATATTTCCAAGGTAAGGCAGTAGTAGAAAGTATTAAACGTGTTAGCCGTCCAGGTTTACGTATTTATAAACGTAAAGATGAATTGCCAAAAGTTATGGCTGGACTAGGTATCGCAGTTGTTTCTACTTCTAAAGGTGTTATGACTGATCGTGCAGCACGCCAAGCAGGTCTTGGTGGTGAAATTATCTGCTACGTAGCGTAAGGGAGAAAAAAATGTCTCGTGTTGCAAAAGCACCTGTCGTTGTTCCTGCTGGCGTAGAGGTAAAACTCAATGGTCAGGTAATTACGATTAAAGGTAAAAATGGCGAGTTAACTCGTACAATTAATAATGCTGTTGTTATTAATCAAGAAGAAGGTCAAATTAAATTTGCACCTCGTGACGGCTTTGCTAATGCTTGGGCTCAAGCAGGTACTGCACGTGCGTTGATTAATGCAATGGTTATTGGTGTTACTGAAGGTTTTACTAAAAAACTTCAGCTAGTTGGTGTCGGTTATCGTGCACAAGTTAAAGGTAACGCAATTGGTTTATCTCTTGGATATTCACATCCAATTGAGCATCAATTACCTGCTGGTGTAACCGCTGAATGTCCATCACAAACTGAAATCATACTAAAAAGTGCTGATAAACAGTTAATTGGACAAGTGGCAGCAGATATCCGTGCTTATCGTCGTCCTGAACCTTATAAAGGTAAAGGTGTTCGTTACGCAGATGAAGTTGTGCGTACTAAAGAAGCTAAGAAAAAGTAAGGTAACACTATGGATAAGAAATCAGCTCGTATCCGTCGTGCAACTAAAGCGCGTCGCAAGATGCATGAACTACTTGCAACTCGCTTAGTAGTTCACCGTACTCCGCGTCATATTTATGCGCAGATTATCGCACCAAACGGATCAGAAGTACTGGCAGCCGCTTCTACATTAGAAAAAGCTATCAGTGAAAGTTTAAAATACACCGGAAACAAAGATGCAGCAGCAGCAGTTGGTAAAGCAATCGCAGAGCGTGCATTAGCGAAAGATATCAAAGAAGTTTCTTTTGATCGTTCGGGTTTCCAATATCATGGTCGAGTTCAGGCGCTAGCAGATGCTGCTCGCGAAGCTGGCCTACAGTTCTAAGGTAGGAGTTAAAGATGTCAAACATCGAAAAACAAGCTGGTGAACTGCAGGAAAAACTAATCGCAGTTAACCGAGTTTCTAAAACCGTAAAAGGTGGTCGTATTTTTAGTTTTTCTGCACTAACAGTTGTTGGTGACGGTAATGGCCGCGTAGGTTTTGGATATGGTAAAGCACGTGAAGTGCCAGCAGCAATCCAAAAAGCAATGGAAAAAGCACGTCGCAATATGATTAATGTTGCTTTAGATAACGATACTTTACAGCATCCTGTTAAAGGTGCTCATACAGGTTCTCGTGTTTATATGCAACCAGCATCAGAAGGTACTGGTATTATCGCCGGTGGTGCAATGCGTGCTGTATTAGAAGTTGCTGGTGTTCGTAACGTTCTAGCTAAAGCATATGGTTCTACAAACCCAATTAATGTGGTTCGTGCAACGATTGATGGCTTAGAAAATATGAAATCACCAGAAATGGTTGCTGCTAAGCGTGGTAAAACCGTCGAAGAAATTTTGGGGTAATTAACCATGGCAAAGACAATTAAAATTACACAAACTCGTAGTTCTATTGGACGCATACCGAAGCATAAAGCAACGTTAGTTGGACTAGGATTACGTCGTATTGGTCATACTGTAGAGCGCGAGGATACTCCTGCTATTCGTGGTATGGTAAACCAAGTTTATTACATGGTCAAAGTTGAGGAGTAATAGTAATGCGTTTAAATACTTTATCTCCTGCTGAAGGTTCAAAGCATGCACCAAAACGTCTAGGCCGAGGTATCGGTTCTGGATTGGGTAAAACAGGTACTCGTGGTATTAAAGGTCAAAAATCACGTTCAGGTGGCGGCGTTCGTCGTGGCTTTGAAGGTGGTCAAATGCCTTTATATCGTCGTTTACCAAAATTTGGTTTTACTTCTCGTAAAGCTCTAGTTACAGCACAAGTTCGCCTTTCTGACTTAATGAAAGTTGAAGGTGATGTTGTTGACTTAAATAGCTTAAAAGTTGCAAATGTGATTAATTCACAAATCGAATATGCTAAAATTATGTTATCTGGTGAAATAACAAAACCTGTAACTATTCGTGGTATTCGAGTAACTAAAGGTGCTAAAGCTGCAATTGAAGCTGCTGGCGGAAAAATTGAGGAATAATTAGAAGATGGCAAAGCAACCAGGATTAGATTTTCAAAGTACCCGAGGCGGTAGTAGTGAGCTTAAAAGACGTTTACTATTTGTGCTTTTAGCGCTTATTGTTTTTCGTCTTGGTTCTTATATTCCCGTTCCTGGTATAGATACTAAAGCATTAATGGAACAATTAGCTAGAACATCACATGGTATTGTGGATATGTTTAATATGTTCTCTGGTGGTGCTTTAAGCCGTGCTTCAATTTTTTCTTTAGGGATAATGCCGTATATTTCTGCTTCAATTATTATGCAGCTATTAACAGCGATTAACCCTAAATTAGCAGAATTAAAGAAAGAAGGTGAATCTGGTCGAAAGAAAATTAGTCAGTATACTCGTTATGGTACTTTAGCCTTAGCTATTATACAGGCGGTTGGTATTTCGACTGGTTTACCAAATATTCCACAATTTGGACACATAGTCGTTAATCCTGGATTTTCTTTCTATTTTGTTGCATCGGTTAGTTTAGTCACGGGTACAATGTTTCTTATGTGGCTTGGAGAACAGATCACGGAGCGTGGAGTTGGTAATGGTATATCTATCATTATTTTCTCAGGTATCGTAGCAAGTCTACCTCCGGCAATATATCAAACTATTGAACAAGCTCGTTCTGGTGATTTGAATCCAATTCTATTATTAGCAATTGCAGTCTTAGTGGTAGCTATAACGTACTTTGTTGTATTTGTTGAGCGTGGTCAACGAAGAATTGTTGTTAATTATGCGCAACGACAACAGGGTCGCCGTGTTTATGCAGCACAACGTTCTGATTTACCATTAAAGATCAATATGGCTGGTGTTATTCCTGCAATATTTGCCTCAACAATTGTTATGTTACCATCAATGATGGCTTCTTGGTTCCAAGGAGATGGTGAGGGATGGCGATATATTTTCCTTGTTATAGGACAATGTTTTGCTCCAGACCAACCATTATATATAATCTTTTTTGCTGCTGCGATTGTCTTCTTTTGTTTCTTTTATACGGCATTGGTATTCAATCCTCGAGAAACAGCAGATCAGCTTAAAAAAGGTGGTGCATTTATTCCAGGGATTCGTCCAGGAGAACAAACATCTATATATATTGATAAAGTGATGACGCGTTTAACGTTAATCGGGGCAATATATATTACATTTGTTTGCTTGGTACCAATGTTTATGACAAATGCAATGAAAGTTCCAGTTCTATTTGGTGGAACATCTTTACTGATTGTAGTTGTTGTAATCATGGATTTTATGGCACAAGTACAGACTTTGATGATGCCAAATCGTTATGAGTCAATGTTAAAGAAAGCGAATCTTAAAGGCTACGGCCGATAAGTTAGCCAGAAGTTACGGAGAAAAAAATGAAAGTTCGTGCTTCAGTCAAGAAATTATGCAGAAATTGTAAAATCATTAAACGTAACGGCATTGTTCGTGTTATTTGCGTTGAAGGTAAACATAAACAACGTCAAGGCTAATTTATTTAGTCTAAAAGTTGAACTTTTGCATATTTTACTTGCCAAAGTATAGTAAAGCTGGCTAGAATAGCCAGCCTAAATTTATTTGCAGACTTACTGTTTGAGTATCCTGAAAACGGGCTTTTCAGTATGGTGAGTTTGTTAAACATTAACAATAAAGGAGTGCATAGTGGCCCGTATAGCAGGCATTAACATTCCTGATCAGCAACATGCTGTAATTGCGTTACAAGCAATTTATGGTATCGGTAATACCCGCGCTAAGACAATTTGTGCTGAAGCAGGTATTCCTGAAAATGTTAAGATCAGAGAACTATCTGAAGATCAGATTGAGAAGTTACGTGAACAAGTCGCAAAATTTACCGTTGAAGGTGATTTACGTCGTGAAGTAACTATGAGTATCAAGCGTTTATTAGACCTTGGTTGTTATCGTGGCATGCGTCATCGTCGTGGACTTCCAGTCCGTGGTCAACGCACTAAGACTAACGCTCGTACCCGTAAGGGACCGCGTAAGCCAATCAAGAAATAATTGAGGTGATAATAAATGGCAAAGACACCTGTTCGTACACGTAAACGTGTTAAAAAGCAAGTTTCTGATGGTGTAGCTCATATTCATGCATCATTTAACAATACAATCGTAACAATTACCGATCGTCAAGGTAATGCGTTGGGTTGGGCAACCGCTGGTGGTTCTGGTTTCCGTGGCTCTCGTAAGTCCACTCCGTTTGCTGCTCAAGTAGCTGCTGAACGTTGTGCAGAAGCCGTAAAAGATTACGGAATTAAGAATCTGGAAGTTATGGTAAAAGGACCTGGTCCTGGTCGTGAGTCAACAATTCGTGCATTAAATGCAGCGGGTTATCGCATCACTAATATTACTGATGTTACTCCGATTCCTCATAACGGTTGTCGTCCACCAAAGAAACGTCGTGTTTAATTTTTTATTAAACATTGAATGTTTAGGATTATTGGAGAAATAAAATGGCAAGATATTTGGGACCAAAGCTCAAATTAAGTCGTCGTGAAGGTACTGATTTATTCCTTAAATCTGGTGTCCGAGCGGTTGATAGTAAATGTAAGTTAGAACAAGCTCCTGGACAACATGGTGCACGCAAACCGCGTTTATCAGATTATGGTGTTCAGTTACGTGAAAAACAAAAAGTTAGACGTATTTATGGAATTCTAGAACGTCAATTCCGTAATTACTATAAAAATGCTGCACGTATTAAAGGTAATACAGGTGAAAACCTATTAGGCCTTTTAGAACGTCGCTTAGATAACGTTGTTTATCGTATGGGATTTGGTGCTACTCGCGCTGAAGCTCGTCAATTAGTTAGTCATAAAGCTGTTCTTGTTAATGGTCATGTTGTGAACATTGCATCTTATCAAGTTTCACCTGAAGATGTAATTAGTGTTCGCGAAAAATCAAAAAAACAAGCACGTATTAAAGCCGCTTTAGAGTTAGCTGAACAACGTGAAAAACCAACCTGGTTAGAAGTTGATGCTAGCAAGATGGAAGGTGTTTTCAAACGCTTACCTGAACGTTCAGATTTATCTGCTGACATCAACGAACATTTGATCGTCGAACTTTACTCTAAGTAAAGTTTAGCACTTAAGAGAGGACATAATGCAGGGTTCTGTAACAGAGTTTTTAAAACCTCACCTAGTTGATGTTGTTCAATACACTCAAACTCATGCGAAAGTGACTTTAGAGCCACTTGAGCGTGGTTTTGGTCATACTTTAGGTAATGCACTACGCCGCATTTTATTATCATCAATGCCTGGATATGCAGTAACCGAAGTTGAAATTGACGGTGTTCTGCATGAGTACAGTACTAAAGAAGGCGTTCAAGAAGATGTACTTGATATTTTGCTTAATTTGAAAAAATTAGCAGTGCGTGTACATACTAAAGATGATGTTATGCTGACTTTAAATAAATCAGGAATTGGTGCGGTAACTGCATCTGATATCACTCATGATGGTGATGTTGAAATTGTTAATCCTGATTTAGTGATTTGTCATCTTACTGATGCAAATGCTTCAATTAGTATGCGTATTCGTGTACAACGAGGACGTGGTTATGTCCCTGCTTCTGCTCGCGTTAAGTCAGAAGATGAAGAGCGACCAATTGGTCGTTTATTAGTTGATGCATGTTATAGTCCCGTTGAGCGTATTGCTTATTCTGTCGATGCAGCTCGTGTGGAACAACGTACTGATTTAGATAAATTAGTTATCGATATGGAAACTAATGGTACGATTGATCCTGAAGAGGCTATTCGTCGTGCTTCAACTATTTTGGCTGAACAACTTGAAGCTTTCGTTGATTTACGTGATGTACGTCAACCTGAAGTTAAAGAAAATAAACCGGAATTTGATCCGATTCTTCTACGTCCAGTAGATGATCTCGAATTAACTGTTCGGTCTGCTAATTGCTTAAAAGCAGAAGCAGTTCATTATATTGGTGATTTAGTACAACGTACGGAAGTTGAGCTACTTAAAACCCCTAATCTTGGTAAGAAATCACTTACTGAAATTAAGGATGTGCTCGCATCTCGTGGTTTGTCTTTAGGCATGCGTCTTGAGAACTGGCCACCAGCAAGTATTGTTGAAGACTAAAATAAAATTTATATAAGAAGGATAAAGTTATGCGCCATCGTAAAAGTGGTCGTCAACTGAACCGAAATAGCAGCCATCGTCAAGCAATGTTTCGTAACATGACTAGTTCACTTGTTGAACATGAAATCATCAAAACTACATTGCCTAAAGCAAAAGAGTTGCGTCGTGTTGTTGAACCGTTAATTACGCTAGCCAAAAGCGATAGCGTAGCTAATCGCCGTTTGGCTTTTGCTCGTATCCGTGATAAAGATACAGTGAAAAAATTATTTTCAGATCTTGGTCCACGTTTTGCTACTCGTCCAGGTGGTTATGTACGTATTTTAAAATGTGGTTTCCGTGACGGAGATAATGCTCCAATGGCTTATATTGAATTAGTTGATCGCCCTGCAGTAGAAGCAGAAGCAACAGCTGAATAAGATTTTAAATCATTGTATACAAAAGCCGGCTATACGCCGGTTTTTTATTGATGATATCTATCACAGATCCTTTAACTTTGGTTTCCTTATCCTTAAGTTCATCGTATCTAAATCTACTATATTTCTATTCTTTTGATTGATTAAAAATTCAGCTTAGGTTGTTTTTAATAAACATATGGCATGAAAATCTATTGACAGGGATTAGTTTAATTGAAATTTCAATGTTAATTTATTTTTAAGTAGATTTAGATATCGATGTTTTTACAACTCTTCTGGATACTTCAAATGTTAATTTAAGAACATCTAATAAATAAGTATTAATAGTCTTTTAAAAATAGGCTACATTATTATTTCATCATTGAGATATCTGACTATAAACATAATTAATAGTGTGGTGGTGGTGTTTCCTCAGATAAGTTAGCAATATTCGAAGTTTGAGTGGCTTGTAGTTTTTGTGATAATAGCATTAATTGTTCTTTTAGTTTACTGACATCGGCTTGAAGATTAGTTACAACTTGGTTTAATTCTTCAATGGTGATTTCTTGAAACGCAACTTTGGTTTCTAATAATTCAATTTGTTGTCTCATATCATTTTCACAGTTAGACTTTTTAAATATAAGTTTCTATTTTAAGTAAAATGAGCGATTAAATCCATCCTCGTTCAGCAAACGAGACATATTCACCTTTACCAATTACAATATGATCAATAATGCGGATATCAATTAATTCACAAACTTGATCCAATCTGCGTGTTAAGTTTCGATCTGCTTGACTTGGTTCTGCTAAACCTGATGGATGATTATGTGCTAAAATTAAAGAGGCAGCATTATATTGTAATGCTTTTCTGGCTACTTCTCTGGGATGAACTTCTACACAGTTATAAGTACCAATAAACATTTCTTCAGATGTAATGACGTGATTTTGATTGTCCAGAAAAATGACCATGAAGATTTCACGATCTTTATCTGCTAAGCGACTAGCTAAATAATGGTGAGTTAATGAAGGCGAAGTGAGATAATTTTCATTAGTCATTTTTACTTTTAAATATCGATGAGATAATTCAACAACAGCTTTGAGCTGAGTATACTTAACCGTTCCTAATCCATGTTTTTTACAAAACTGCTCATGACTGGCATTCATCAAATGATAAAACGAGCCAAATTCATTTAATAAATTTTGCGATAATTCTAAAACTGGTAATTTTCGGGTACCTGTACGTAAAAATAGCGCTAGTAATTCCGCATCACTTAGTGTTTCAACACCAAATTGTAAAAGTTTTTCTCTCGGCATTAGTTTGGGATATTCGGGCTGCATCATATTGATATTCCATGCATCAAAAAAATTAATTATTCTTAGAAAATTGAATTAATTGAATTGAAAATTGAGAAAACTGTGAATTGTTTCGCAAAAAAATGGATAATATTTCACATGATGATAAAAAAGCGCTACAAAGCGCTTTTTTGTAAATTAATATGATGACTTAATGGCAACCGCAGCTACCATGACCGCCACCACAACAACCACTATCTTCTTCATCTTCATGATCGTGTCCGCCACAGCCACAACCACCATGCCCATGTTCGTGACCATGTTCACCATGGATATGTCCATGCGCAATTTCTTCTTCGGTTGCTTCACGAATAGCTAACACTTCAACATTAAATTTTAAATCTTGTCCCGCTAACATGTGATTTCCGTCAATTGTCACAGTATCCCCATCAATTGCGGTAATTTCAACGGGTAAAGCGCCATGGTCGGTATCAGCAAAAAAGCGCATGCCAACTTCAAGTTCATCAACCCCGACAAATACATCACGTGGCACATTTTGCACCAGTGCATCATTAAAATCACCGTAAGCATTGATAAGTTCAACATCAAATTTATCACCAACTTGATGACCTTCTAGTGCATTTTCAAGCTCTTGTAATAAATTACCAGCGCCTTGTAAATATTCTAGAGGTGCAACAGCTGTTGCTTCGTCAACCAAAACCCCGTCTTTAGTGCGAACTTGGTATGCCAAACTGACTACTGTGTTTTTTGCTATTTTCATTTTTTCTCCAACAAACTTGTATTGAGCAAACATCTTTAGATTTTAACGGAAAATGAAGGATAAGTATTCATAATTTTTATTTTCCCTGCACTATTTATCGATATGATTATTTGTATACTCGCTTTTTAAGTTATGATGTTAGTTGGTCAATATGATGTATGCATATTGTTAGTGTGAACAAGATAAAAACAATCGATAAAAAATTCTTACAAGAAAGGCGTGGAACTTATGATATATCTGAATAGATTCAGAAATCAAAGGATGAAATCAAATGAATGTATGGACTGCCCTTTTTAATCCTAAAAAATTAGAAAATAGACGAATAAAAAAAGGCATCAATATTGATGCCCTTTTTTTTATTTTTAAATAATACCTATTATTTAAGTTCTAACTCGTTCATTGCAGCAATGCTAAATCCACCGTCAACATGTACAACTTCACCAGTAATGCCCGATGCTAAGTTTGAACATAAAAATGCCGCGGAATTACCCACGTCTTCAATTGTAACTGTTCGACGAATTGGTGTAACCGATTCACAGTGTGATAACATTTTTCTGAAATCTTTAATGCCTGATGCTGCAAGGGTACGAATTGGACCAGCAGAGATAGCATTCACACGAATTCCTTCTGGCCCCATAGCATTTGCCATATAACGTACGTTTGCTTCTAGAGACGCTTTAGCAAGCCCCATTACATTATAGTTAGGGATCGCTCGTTCAGCACCAAGATAAGAAAGGGTCACTAACGCTGAATTTGGATTCAACATCGAACGACATGCTTTAGCCATTGCAACAAAGCTATAAGAACTAATGTCGTGAGCGATAGCAAAACCTTCACGAGTGACGGCATTAACATAGTCACCATCTAATTGATCGCCAGGCGCAAAAGCAATAGCATGAACAAAACCGTCAAATTTATCCCATGTTTTTGCTAGTTCTGTAAATAGGTTAGTAATACTATCATCGTGAGCAACATCACAAGGTAACACGATTTTAGAACCAAAGTCAGCCGCAAATTCTTCAACGCGTGCTTTTAATTTATCACTTTGATAAGTGAATGCTAATTCTGCACCCTCACGATGCATTGCTTGTGCAATACCATAAGCAATAGAACGATTACTTGCAACACCGGTAACGAGTATGCGTTTACCTGTTAAAAATCCCATAAAGTTTTCCTCTATTATTTTACTATACAGTCTAGGATGGTGAAGATTATATGTTGATAAAGTCAACTTCGCTACTATAAATTTACTTTTAATGATTTTGTTTTGGTTGCTGAGTTACCAACAAAACGTTGTTTATCTCATCAATAATTGACTATAATAGTCAACTATTAATTTATTTAACTCGTGATAAAATTTTGAAAAACCTAATTTGTTATAAAACATTACCTGTTTGGAATGCTAAATCATTACCTCAATCATTTTGTGAAAAACATAATACGCAAGTTGGCACTTGGGCTAAGCTCAATATCCTAGTGGGCAGTATCGATTTTGAGATATTAACTGAACAAGGGGAAATCATATCGCAACATCATTATGATGTTTCTCACCAGCCTCCCTTTATTTTGCCTCAGCAATGGCATCGTATCGCTCAGGTATCTGAAAATTTACAATGCCAACTATCATTTTACTGTTTACCTGAAGACTATACTTTTAAGAAGTATCAAATGACCAAAACACATTCTGAAGTGGTAGCGGCAAGCAAAATTATCCCGTTAGGAAAGGTATTGGATTTAGGCTGTGGTTCGGGACGCAATTCGCTCTATTTACAGCTACTTGGTTTTGATGTGAATGCAGTTGATAAATCCGAATTAAGTATTGGTAATTTAAATCAAATCATCAAAGATGAAAACCTAAAGCACATTAATGCAAAGGTATATGATATCAATCAAGCAAATTTAGAAGGTGAGTATGATTTTGTTCTTTCAACGGTTGTCATGATGTTTTTACAACCTGAAAAAATCCCTGAAATTATTGATAATATGCAAAAATTGACTAAATCGGGTGGTTATAATCTTATTGTAAGCGCTATGTCTACTTCTGATTATCCTTGTTCTGTGGGGTTTTCATTTACGTTTAAAGAAAATGAATTGCGGGAATATTATCAGGATTGGGAAATACTGAAATATAACGAAAATGTTGGGGAATTACATAAAACCGATAGTCAGGGTAATCGAATTAAATTGAGATTTGCGACTTTGCTAGCTAAAAAAAGGTAATCATTACAGGATGATTCATCCTGTAATTTTTTACATTGATTAATTAGTTGGTACTTAGTTTTTCACCAACAACAAACCAAGCTTTGCGAGAGTTTAATAAATCTTGAGCTGACATCGGTTTTTTTCCGGCTGGTTGTAACAGTGTCATATTTAATGCACCATCGCTTGTTGCAATGCATATCCCTTTTTTGTCTGCTTGTAAAATAGTACCGACTGGTTGATTGTGGTGAGTGGATATCACTTCTGCTTGCCATACTTTCACTGGTTCACCATTAACTTCAAAATAACTAACAGGCCAAGGATTGAAGGCGCGGACACAACGTTCAAGTTGCTGTGCCGATAAATTCCAATCAAGTTTAGCTTCTTGTTTAGATAATTTTTCAGCGTAAGTGACCTGTGATGGATCCTGTTTTTCAGGTTGGATTTTCCCTTCAGTAATGAGTGTTAAAGTATCAAGTAGTCCTTGTGGACCTAATTGCGCCAGTTTGTTATATAACGTTGCACTTGTATCAGAAGGTTCAATTGGACAGGTAAGTTTATATAACATATCACCCGTATCAAGCCCAGCATCCATTTGCATAATTGTGATACCGGTTAAAGTATCTCCAGCCCAACAAGCGCGTTGAATAGGAGCTGCGCCTCGCCATCTTGGTAGTAATGAACCATGCACATTTAAACAACCTAGTTTAGGCATATCAAGCACAGCTTGCGGTAAAATAAGACCATATGCCACCACAATCATAATGTCGGCATTTAGCTCCGCAATGATTTTTTGGTTTTCTTCTGTTTTGAGCGTTGCCGGTTGATAAACAGGGAGATGATTTTCAATCGCTAATTGTTTAACCGGACTTGCGGTTAATTTATTACCACGTCCGGCAGGGCGATCGGGCTGAGTAAAAACTGCAATAACATTATGTTTAGCATCAATTAATGCTTTTAAATGGGTTGCTGCAAAGTCAGGAGTACCAGCAAAAATAATATTTAATGGCTTGGCTGTTTGTGGCATATGTCTATAATCCATCATCAAAAAACTCGGATAATTATAACTTAATTTTCATTAAGAATCTTTAATCAAAAAGAATCGATATGTTGGTTTTATCAAACTGATGATGAATTAATAATTAAAAAGGGAAAAATATTGGTACTAATGCAATATTCACCGCCATAACGAGAAACGTTAAAGGTACACCGACTTTTACAAAGTCACTAAAGCTGTAACCACCTGGCGCAACGACCATGGTTTTTACCGGCGAAGAGACCGGCGTGATAAAGGAAGCAGAGGTCGCTATAGCCACAGTCATTGCAAACGGATAAGGTGAATAACCAAATTTTATTGCCAGATCAATTGCAATAGGGGCAATGAGTATTGCTGTAGCCGTATTAGAAATAAAGAGACCAACAGTTGAACATAATAAGAAAATGAAGGTCAGCACCATATACGGACTGAAAGAACGTAAATGAATTTCTAACCATGCCGATATGAGTGAAATGCCGCCGGTTTTATTCAGTGCTAAAGCAAACGGCATCATACCGATGATCAAAATGAGTGTTGGCCAGTGTATCGATTTATAAGCACTATTCATGTCGATGCAGCGTGTTGCTCCCATTAAAAGACAAGCTATTAGGGCAGCCACGACATTAGGAACAAGCCCCGTTACCATCAATATAATCATAATGGCCAAATTAATTAATGCTGCAAATGCTTGAGAACTTGCAGGTGCAACATCATCAATATCCGACGGATAATCTAAAACAACAAAATCATTGGTACGAGTTTGTAATTTTTGAATCGATCCCCAATCCCCACATACCAGTAAAGTATCACTCATTTCTAAACGTTCTTGGAATAAGTTATTGGTATCAACAGGGGCATGATTACGCCAAATTCCAATAACGGTTAAAAAGTATTTTTCTCTAAAATCGATTTCATTGAGTGTTTTGCCACAAAGTGACGATTCAGGTAATAGCGCCACTTCTGCCATGCCAACTTCTTTCACTTGTTCCGAAAAATATTCACCTCGTAAAACTTTAGGTTCAAGATTATTGGTCGATAAAAATGTTCGATAATCGGCTTCGGAGTGGGACATATCTAATAATAAAATATCGTTTTCCCGAAATTCTGTTGCCCCGTTAACGGGGATTAACACTTTTTGAAATTTGCGCCAACGTTCAATACCAATAACATTGACACCGTGTTCACTTCGTAAATGTAGACCATCAATCGTACGACCAACAAAAGGCGAGCCTGGTAATATTTGTGCACGATGTGCCCGACCAATTAATTTATAGTCTCTGATTAAATCTGTGATTTTTCTTCTTTGTGGCTGGGTATTTGTCGGAGAAACTTGTTGAGCTGTTAACAACCAATTGCGCGTTAATATACAATAAATGACGCCAACAACAAGCACACCTAACCCAATAGGGGTGATAGAGAAAAAAACGAATTCGGTTAAATTTGCTCGATTTAACTCACTATTAACCACCAGATTAGGTGCGGTTGCAACCAATGTCATCATGCCACTAATTAAAGCGGCAATACACAGTGGCATCATTAATTTTTTAACATGAATACCCGTATGATTGGCAATACTGATGGCAACAGGAATAAAGATAGCGACAACGCCTGTGGAACTCATTATTGAACCCAGTAACGCCACACCGAGCATAATACAGGTAATAATTCGAACATCATTTTTTCCGGATACCTTAAGAATATATTCGCTCATTTTGAACGAAATGCCAGTACGGACTAAACTTTCACCAATGATAAACAATAATGCAATTAAAATGATATTAGGATCGCTAAACCCCGAAAACGCTTCAGCAGGCGTTAAAATACCCGTGACTGAAATAGCTGTAATGGTTAGCAGTGCAATAATATCCATTCTTAATTTGCTGAATGAAAACATTAAAATTGCAATCAATAGCAATAAACAAACAGTAATAAGCGGATAATATTCGATAAAGTAATGAGGCAAAAATGCAGTTAAAGAGGTTAATAAATTTTGCCCGGATGACAAATTTTCCACAAAAAGTCACTCTATGAGAACGATTGGATTTTAACCATAATACCTTGATTTATTGTAATAGGGAATATTTTCCAAAAAAGTTTATTCTCAAAAAAATTAACGAATATTACATTTTTAACATTTTTTGCTTTTTTTTTCATAACCTATTCGCTTTATTAAAACTTAGGTGTAATTTAGTTAACTTAGATTATTTAATCTGTTAATTGTGTCTAGGAGACAGTATGTCATTAAAAAAATCAGTTGCACAAATTATTATCGAAGTCTTAGAGGAAGCTGGTGTTAAACACTGTTATGGTATTGTGGGTGATACACTCAATTATATTACCAGTGCCATTAAAAAAAGTGACATTGAGTGGGTGCATGTTCGACACGAAGAAGTTGGAGCTTTTGCAGCAGGAGCCGAGGCTTATCTGACTAATCAGCTAACTGCATGTGCTGGTTCTTGTGGGCCGGGAAGCTTACATTTTATCAATGGTATTTATGAAGCTCAGCGCAATAAAGCACCTGTTATTCTCTTAGCCAGTCAACTGGTCACCTCACAACAGGGAACAGATTTTCCGCAAGAAGTTGATTTTGAGTCTGTTTATAAAAATTGTTCTGTCTTTTGTCGTCAAATTAACGATCCTACTCAAGCAAGACAGATTACGACGGCTGCCGTTCAAGCCGCAATAAATCAACGTGGCGTTGCTGTTCTGGTTATCCCTTATAATATTAGTTTAGAAAAAGTGGAAGATAAAAGTGGGCATAAAATTTATCATCCTAATCCGATCATTCGCCCATCAGATACAGAGCTTACCCAAATTGCAGAAATCTTAAATAAAAATCAAAAAGTGGCTATTTTTGCCGGACAAGGTGCAAATGGCGCTCATGATGAATTAATTGCACTTGCCGAAAAATTGAAATCGCCCATTGTGCATACATCAAGAGGTAAGGATTTTGTTGAATACAATAACCCTTACAATGTCGGTATGACGGGCATGTTTGGCGTTGAATCAGGATTAACCGCCATTAAAGAGTGTGATGTGCTGCTAATGTTGGGTGCTGATTTTGCATGGTCTCAATTTTACCCAAATGATGCCACCATTATTCAAGTTGATATCGATGCAACTCACCTTGGTCGACGTCATCCAGTGAGTGTGGGTGTTGTCGGCAGTAGTCAACCTACTTTGGCGGCTTTAATCCCTTTAGTTGAAGAAAAACAAGATGCTGCATTTTTAGAAAAATGCTGCCAATTATATATGAAAGCAATGGATAAATTGAACAAAAAAGCCATGCCTTCAAAATCAACGATTCATCCGCAATATTTAACGGAATTAGTAGATAAATATGCTAATGATGATGCTGTTCTATGTGCTGATGTGGGTTCAGCAATGGTTTGGGCTTGTCGACACTTTAATACTAATGGAAAAAGACGCACGGTCATCAGTTTAAAACATGGAACCATGGCTAATGCTATGCCACAAGCTTTAGGCGTACAAAAAGCATTTCCTAACCGACAAGTGATAACGCTATCGGGTGATGGTGGCATTAGTATGCTATTAGGGGATTTACTGACGACTATTCAAGAACAGTTACCGATAAAAATTATTGTATTAAATAACAGCTCTCTCAACTTTGTCGAATTAGAGCAAAAAGTAGAAGGAATTGTGGATCATTACACCGATTTACACAATCCAGACTTTGCTAAAGTGGCTAATGCAATGGGACTGTTTTCGATCAGAGTAGAAGATTCAGATTTACTTGAAGCAGCGATGCAATCATTTTTAGCACATTCTGGACCTGCCTTATTAGATGTCAAAACAAGTGCTAATGAGCTGGTTATGCCACCGGAAATTCAAGCGTCTCAAGTGATGGGAATGGCGCTATATAGCGTCAAAGCATCATTGAGTGGCAAAATGGGGGATGTTGTAAATTTATTAGTGGATAATTTTATTAAAAAATAATGTTAAATTATCTCGATTATTCTGCCGATACATCGGCAGAATAGTTGATGATACATTACCAACTGATTAACAATCATTGCAGAAAGTGATTGTTTAGCTGTTACAGATTTTCTGTATGATACATTCGGTATCATTGACTACATCGGCTAAAGGTTGTTCGATATTAACGGTATAAACATCGTTTTCATCTTGTGAGGGTTCTTCTAAAGTATCAAATTGGGATTGTAACATTCCCGTTTTTTGATAATGACCTTGACGTTCAGCTAAACGGTTTGCAATGACCTCAAACCTACCTTTTAAATAAATAAAATGAATATTTTTATTTTCGCCTCGAATAATATCTCGGTATTGTTTTTTTAACGCTGAGCAGATAATAATTGAAATAGGATTAACATTGCTCATGGCAAATACTGCATCACTAATTAAACGAAGCCACGGCATTCTATCTTCATCATCTAGAGGCATACCACTGCGCATTTTTAAAATATTGGCTTTAGGATGTAAAAAATCACCATCTAAAAAAGCGGCATCAAGATCATAAGCTACATGTTTGGCAACAGCTGATTTACCACTTCCTGATACCCCCATTAATACAAACACCTGTTGAGTTTTTTGTGACACAAAGACCTCTTACCTTTCCGTTTTTTATCAATAATATTCTGAGTATTTTAATGATATTTTCAATATCGAGAACGCGCTTTTGTGATGAAGATCATGAACTATATTATGTCCAATCATAAATTTATCACAATCAATTTCAAATTTTACTTAAAAAATAGATTTCGATCACAAAAATAATAATTGCCATTTGCTTTTAATTTCGAAAGAAAATAATCTTTCATTATTACTTTTGATTTCGAAAGTATCATTAAAAAAATGAAGAAAGGCAATAAGGGTGATCAAAGATGAACAAATGTCAGCTCTTTATCGAAGATGATCTTCGATTTAACAATGAACAAGAAGCGCTTACTTATATTAGTGAACAACTACAACAAAAAGGGATTGTCAAAAAAAGTCATTTAGAAGCATTGATAGAAAGGGAAAAAACATTTCCAACGGGTATTGCGCTTGATGGTTATGCGGTTGCCATTCCTCATTGTGAAGCAGAGCATGCTATATCGCCGGCTATCTTTATTGTTCGAACACGATCACCTGTTGCGTTTAATCGAGCAGATGAAGAGAGTACTGTAGAAGTTTCATTAATCATTTCACTGGTCGTGACTTCACCAGAAGATCAACTCACGCTTTTAAAAGCATTATTTTCAAATTTACAAGATAAAGAGTTCTATCACTTCTTATTAAACGCACAGCAAGATCAGATAGCTGAGCGATTTAATAACGTGATATTTAATTAGAAAGTTGTTTAGGAGGCATTATGAAAAAAAAGATTATTGTTGCGTGTGGTGGTGCAGTTGCAACATCAACTTTGGCTGCAGAAGAGATAAAAGAACTCTGCAAAGAAAATAATATTAAGTTAGATCTTGTTCAGTGTCGTATTAATGAAATTAATACTTTTATTGATGATGTCGATTTGATCTGTACTACAGCCAGAATGGATCAAACTTTTGGTGATATCCCGATTGTACACGGTATGCCTTTTGTTTCGGGGGTAGGGATTGATCAGCTAAAAGATAAAATATTGTCGATTCTAAAAGGATAAGTATATGTTTACCGAAATTATGCAGTACATTTTGGATCTTGGCCCTTCAGTCATGTTGCCGATTGTGATTATTCTCTTTTCATTAGTGTTAAGAATGAAAGTGGGTGATGCCTTAAAAGCTGGTATTCATATAGGCATCGGTTTTGTTGGAATCGGTTTGGTTGTTGGTTTGCTCACAAGTTCAGTTGGACCAGCAGCAAAAGCCATGGCAGAAAGATTTGATATCAGTTTGAATGTTATTGATGTTGGTTGGCCCGGCGCTGCGCCGATGACATGGGCATCACAAATTGCTTTAGTTGCAATTCCTATTGCTATAGCCGTCAATATTGTGATGTTGGTTTCTAAACTCACTCGAGTTGTTAATGTTGATATTTGGAATATTTGGCATATGACCTTTACTGGTGCACTGGTTTATATCGCATCTGGATCCTACTGGTTAGGTATCGCAGGTGTAATTGTCCATGCCATTATTGCTTATAAGCTAGGGGATTGGTTTGCCAAAGATACTAAAGAGTTTTTTGAACTTGAAGGCATTGCTGTTCCGCATGGCACATCTGCTTATTGTGGACCAATTGCGGTATTTGTTGATGCGGTGATTGAGAAAATACCTGTTATTAATAAGATTAACTTTAACGCCGTTGACATGCAAAAAAGATTTGGCGCGTTTGGCGAACCGGTCACTGTTGGATTATTTATGGGGATCTTGTTAGGAATATTAGCCGGATATGGCGTTAAAGAGACATTACAACTTGCTATTCAAACAGCCGCAGTAATGTTATTGATGCCACGCGTAATTAAACCGATTATGGATGGCTTAACACCAATATCTAAACAGGCACGTAAACATTTACAATCTAAATTTGGTGGACAAGATTTTCTTATCGGTTTAGATCCTGCTCTACTATTAGGACATTCAACCGTTGTTTCGGCAAGTTTAATTTTTATTCCTTTAAGTATTTTTATCGCCATTATATTACCGGGTAATGAGGTCTTACCCTTTGGGGATTTAGCAACGATTGGCTTCTTCATTGCGATGGGGGTAGCGATTCACCAAGGTAATTTATTTAGAATTATTCTTTCTGGTTCCATCATCATTGCTATCACACTATGGATTGCTACACAAATGATTCCACTTACGACCCAATTAGCCCTCAATGCAGGTACGATCAATTCCGATACCGGTATTTCAGTCGGTGCTATGGATCAAGGTGGATCGCCTATTACTTATATCATGGTTCAACTAGTCAATTTGAAACAACCTATTGGATTTATCGCTATTGGAATTTTCTATCTTTTCTGCCTATTTTTAACATGGAAACGAGCTCGAAAATATCAAGTTGCAACTGGGCAAAATTAAATAAATAGAGGCGATAAACACAAAGCAATAAGTTATTGAAATGAAGTTGATTTCTATGCTTTCACTGAAATGTCAGTGAAAGCATGCATTAACAAAATTGATTATTTAAAAAGGAACATAAAATGAAAGTGATTCTAGTCAATGAAGGAGGTACGTTATCTATAAAGGATATTCCAGTACCCAAAATAATCTCACCGGATCAGATTTTAGTTAAAGTCGCTTATTCGGGATTGTGTGGCTCGGATATACCTCGAATATTTCATCATGGCGCACATTTTTACCCTATTACACTGGGGCATGAATTTAGTGGTGTTGTGACAGAATTAGGTAGCGGTGTGACCGAATTTGAAATAGGTGATTTAATCTCATGTGCCCCTTTATTGCCATGTTTTGCTTGTGATGAGTGTAAAAAACATTATTACTCACTTTGTAAGCACTATACCTTTGTTGGCTCAAGAATAACGGGGGGATTTGCTGAGTATATTTTATTAAATAAAAAAAATGCCTTTAAATTGCCAAAAGGCGTTACACCACTTCAAGGGGCTTTTTTCGAACCAATGACAGTGGGAATGCATGCCATTTTATTAGCTGGTGGTTGCCAAGATAAAAACGTGGTCATTGTAGGCGGCGGTACAATTGGATTGCTTGCTATGCAATGCGCAAAAGCAATGGGTGCAAAAACGGTAACTGTTCTTGATATTAATGACGATCGCCTTCTGCTAGCTAAACGCTTAGGCGCAGATCAGGTCTATAACTCAAAAGACCTTACAGCAGATGAAATTTATCAAGCATTATCAATCAATCGGTTTGATCAGTTGGTATTAGAAACGGCTGGATCACCGATTACCGTTAAACTTGCCATTGAGATTGCTGGCCCACGAGCTCAAATTGGTTTGGTTGGCACTTTACATAATGATCTGACGCTTTCAGAAAAAATATTTAGTTTAATTCTACGAAAAGAACTACAAATTTTAGGTAGTTGGATGAATTATTCTGCGCCATGGCCAGGCAAAGAGTGGCAACTGGTAAGCCAATTTTTTGTAGAAGGAAAAATAAAACTGGATGAACTGGTTGCCGGTATAGGTGATTTTGATTCGTTTATTGAGCAAGTTACCAGTTTAAATGGGCGAGCCATGAATGGAAAAATATTGCTCAACTGCAATTAACTATTGATTAACGTCAATCATTGAAAATGAAAACTTATCTTTTGATTTTGTTTGTTATACACTGCTGAAAAGATTTCGAAAAAGGAAATATTATGAACGCAAGTGAAAGACGCCAACAAATTATAGATATTCTTAATATGAAAGGTACGGTATTGGTCAGTGATCTGTCAGAACAGTATGGTGTTTCTGAAGTGACCATTAGAACAGACCTTAGATTATTAGAAAAACAAGGCGTGCTAAACAGATTTCATGGTGGTGCAACCAAAATTATTGACAATGATGACATCAAATCATTTAAAGAATTGCAGTTAGAAGAACGTTATCAGCGATTTATTGAAGCTAAAAAACGCATTGCAATTGAAGCAGTTAAACATGTTAAAGAAGGCGATATTATTATTTTAGATAGTGGTAGCACCACGATGTTGATAGCTGAAGAACTGGTTAAATTAAAGCATATCACTGTCATTACCAATAGTCTTACTTCTGCTTTTATTCTCTCCGACAATAGTGACATTATGTTATTTATATGTGGTGGAACACTCAGACACAAGACGCGCTCTTTTCATGGAAAAATTGCTGAGCAATCGTTAGACGGCATCTCTGCTGATATTTTATTTGTCGGCGCAGATGGAATCGATGCAAAACGAGGAATAACAACGTTTAATGAAGGTTACACCATTAGTAGTATTATGGCAAATGCCGCTAAAAAAGTCGTCGCAGTTTTAGATTCATCTAAATTTGGACGCAATGGAATCAACATCGTGTTACCGCTCAATAAATTAGACACTATCATTACGGATTCGGGTATTGATGATAGGTGTCGACAAGAATTTGAGCAGCAAGGCGTCAATTTAATAGCGGTTTGAGATATTTTTCTGATCATGGTGTACTACTTTTTTAAGACAATTGAGTGGAGCGAAAAACGTTATTTTCATCAATACGGTTTAAGTCTTTTTTAACCAGTTGAAAATAGGTGTTAGTTTAAAGATTACGGTTGCTCAATGGTTATTTCTCACAAAGCATTAACATGTAGGTGAGAATATGATATTAACGATTACAATGAATCCTTCAGTGGATATCGCATACCCCTTAAATAAATTAATTATTGATGATATTAATCGGGTATCGAATGTAAAAAAGACAGCTGGCGGTAAAGGGCTTAACGTGACCCGAGGTATAAAATTTTCTGGTATACCTGTTTTAGCCTCTGGCATTATTGGTGGAACAACTGGTGAATACATTAAAAAGCAGTTAGATAAAGATAACATTGCTTATTGCTTTTATACAACTAAACAGGAGTCAAGAAACTGCATTGCTATTTTGCATGAAGGCAATCAAACCGAAATTTTAGAGTCAGGCCCAGAGTTGGATAATAATGATGTTGAACAATTTCTGAACCATTATGAAACCATGCTTGAGCAAGCCAAAATCATCACAATATCGGGGTCATTGCCTCAAGGTTTTCCCATCGATTTTTATGTTAAATTAATTGAACAAGCTGAAAAACGTCAAATTCCGGTGTTGTTAGATTCATCAGGTAATATGCTCTATGCAACACTGATTTCAAAACACAAACCTTATTTAATCAAGCCAAATAAAGAAGAATTACAACAAATCATTGAGATGAAGATTGATGCGGATGATACCCATTCATTAATCCAAGCACTCAACCATCCGTTATTAAGTGACATTCCGATTATTGTTATCTCATTAGGGAAAAATGGAGCGTTTGCGCGTTGCCATCATCAATATTATCAAGCCTCAATTCCCCAAATTAAGGTCATTAATCCGGTGGGTTCAGGAGATATTACTTTAGCTGGGCTGGCAGTCAGCTTGCATGAAAATGAATCGATTGAAGTGATGTTAGCTCGAGCTATGACGATGGGAATGCTCAATGCCATGGAATCACAGACAGGGTTTGTGAATATGCGTCATTACGACCACTATTATCAACAAGTGAAAATTACAAAAATTATCTAAAAATATAAGGTTAATTAGGAGTGACTTATGTATCTTATTTCTAGTCAAGAGATGTTAAAAAAAGCACAACGTGAAAAATATGCCGTACCTGCGTTTAATATACACAATCTGGAAACCATTCAAGTTGTGGTTGATACAGCTAAAAAAATGGAATCACCGGTTATACTCGCAGCAACACCGTCAACTTATCAATATGCAGGCACACCCTACTTAATTAATATTTGCAAAACCGCAGCACAAATGCTGCGCTTTCCATTTGCGTTACATTTGGATCACCACGAAAACATCAGTGATATTAAAGAAAAAATTGAGGCGGGTATTCGCTCGATTATGATTGATGCTTCACATCATCCCTATGAAGAAAATATTGAAATTGTGAAAAAAATGGTTGAATTTAGTCATCAATATAATGCAAGTGTTGAAGCCGAATTAGGCAGGCTTGGTGGGCAAGAAGATGATTTAATTGTTGAAGATAAAGAGAGTGCATTTACAGATCCGGATGCCGCCAAAGCGTATGTCGAGCGCACAGGTATCGATTCGCTGGCTGTTGCCATTGGTTCAGCTCATGGGCTCTATAAAGGTGAACCTAAACTTGATTTTGAACGATTAGCTAAAATACGCGATAAAGTTGATATTCCACTGGTATTACATGGCGCATCGGGTATCCCTGAAGTGATGGTAAAAAAATCGATTTCCTTAGGCATTTGTAAAGTGAATGTGGCAACGGAATTAAAAATTGCTTTTTCAGATGCGTTAAAGCTAGATTTTAATCATAACCCTGATGCTAACGATCCAAGACATTATATGCAACCAGCTAAATTAGCTATGGCGAAAATTGTGGAAGAAAAAATTCGCATTTGTGGAAGTGCAGGAAAATTATAATAGAAAAGTATGGGTAATTAACTTGAAATGAGCGTTAATTTATTACACTGGCAGTCACTTACTGTCAGTTATTAATGGGGGGTATGTATTGTCACTAAAAAGTGATTTTCATAGTTATAATGGTGAACTCATTTTATTTTTATGAAATGAGTGACTCACGGCTAACATCAAAATACATCGTTAGGTTTTAGGATTTGATAGAGTGTGCTTAAGTGACTTTTTAAGCACACGATCGATAAAATTAATGTTATTGGATGAGATGATTCAGCACTTGTTTAAACGTTGAAAATGAACAAAATCCATTAGCATTAATAGGACAATTTTCCATTTCTAATACGACTTTATGCGGTGGGTTTTGACGGTTTAATTGTACTAAGTCACGGATCTGGTCGGTGGATTGATAAAAATATTCAATTTTCATCAGTGCTTCGCCATTGTGATTATTACGCCATTTTTGAAAGACAATTTTCCCACCAATAGGGGTGGTTTCAAACTGCTCTGGTAACGTGTAATGCTTAATTTTAATTGTTGAAAGTAGGGAGGCTACATTGGAATCATGTCCCACTAACAGCGTAAATTTAGGATGTACTTCATTCTCTGAAAAAGCGTGATTAATATAATTAACTAATTTTGCTGACACTTGTTTTGCCACAACGGGCGATCCAAATAAAACGCTATTGTAGTACTCTTTGATCGCAACTAACTGTTCAAATTGTTGCTTATCTTTTATTTGCCCCCAAGCAATATCATGTAAAGGCGAGCCTTCATAATATTGTAAGATAAAAGCATCAGCAATAGAGGTTCCAGTACGAAGAGCGCCTGTTATGCCAGGTTCTTTGCCTTTTTCAATAATAAGCTCGGTGGGTAAATGCGCAAAATCACACTGTTTATGTGTAATACAATTGGTTGAATTAGGGTAATTTAGGATAGTCGACATGTCTTGATACGCTTTACCCAATTTTTCATTCAGCCCTTCAATGCCTTTGGTATCGGCAGTTTGGTTAATTGAATTAATTGCAGCTTGTTTAAAGGCTGAACTATTATCATCAATGACAGGGAAAAATAGTGGATCCATGCTGCCAAGTTTTTCTTTATGGATAATTGGCACAAGACAACCCGGAAAAGCACCAACTGCAAAAAACTGTCCGGTGGCAATTGTGCGTTGCAAACTATTGGTATAAATATAAACATCTTGGTCGTTTGGACAACGATCTTGATTTAATAATTTGTTATCGACTAACCATTCACTGAAATAGTGACCAAAATAGCTTTCTAATGCTCCACCACGAGTCGTTAAATAACTCGCAGGCGTATCCCATTGCGGCCATTGATTGGGCGTGACTTTACCCAACGTACTATTAGGGCTAGCTAATGGTGCTCGCAAACCATGGCGACTAAAAACAACAACTTGTTCTAATGTAAAATCGTTCACTGCTTCGATAGCTGGTACATTGAAAGATAAAACAGTTGTTAATGCTATGATTCCCTTTAATATTATCTTTTTCATCTGATCTCCTAATTTGCTTAAATCAAAACTCAACTGCTATTAATGATGAGTTATTATTCAAGCATTTTCCATATTTATTAAACTTGTTTGGGGTGAGTGATATATTGTTCGTTGAATTGATTAGATTGATAAACGATATTGCCTTTGACTAAAGTTGCAATCAATTGATTTTGTTCGTTAAGAACAACCAAATTAGCGATTTTATCTGGCGCAATGCTACCCAATGTGTTGTCTATGCCTAATGCTTTGGCTGGGTAATAACTACCATGTAGCCAAGCCTTATCAAAAGAAGTATTAGTAAAATTTGCCAAATTATTAACTGCACAATCAAGAGTTAATGTGCTACCTGCCAAGTTTCCATCATCGGTGCGAACAACATTATCTTTCATATGCACTCGCAACTGACCTAAATAATAGTCACCATTAGGCATACCCGTTGCGCGCATAGCATCGGTGATTAAAAGTAAATTTTTACCACAACACTTATGGGCAATTGCAACTGCGGCAGGGTGTACATGGTGACCATCAACAATGATTTCGGTTTGGCAATGATCTATGCTGAGAGCTGCACCAACAACACCTGGGTTACGTTGATGTAGTCCTGACATGCCATTATAGCAATGCACTACACCACTTGCGCCCGCTAAAAGTGCGGCTTTTGTTGTTTGATAATCTGCATTGGTATGACCAATCATGACCCGAATATTTTGATGACGTAACCATTTGATAATGGCTAAAGCATTGGGATACTCGGGCGCTAAAGCGATACACTTTAATGTTCCTTCGGCTAAGGTTAGCCATTTTTCAATTGTAGTGCGATCGGGGGCTTGCAGTAATGCTTCTGGGTGGGCGCCTTTATGAATAGCATTAAAAAAAGGGCCTTCCAGATAAGAACCTAACAAAGTTGCGCCTGTTACGCCTTGCTGAATGCTGTTTTTAACTTGTCGTAATGCGGCTTCGATTTTGTCATGGCTTTCTGTCACCGTCGTTGCCAAAAAAGCACCTACCCCATGTTGGGCTAAAAAATTGCTCATGGTATTGAGTGATTCATGGGTCGCATCCATGGTATCGGCGCCCATGACACCATGAATATGCGTATCAATCAGTGCCGGTAATAGTTTGATTTGATTAGGACACGGTTTATCACTCGGTGTGATATCCGTGATGATTCCGTTTTGAATGGTGACAATGACATTATCAAGCCAGCCAACCGGTGTTAACACTTGTTTGGCGTGGATTTGCTTAAATTCCATCAGAACACTCCTCATTTTTAGGTGATTTTTTTTGGTGCTCGTGCCATAAGCTCGTTATCGCTCTTTGCCCATTTTCAATGGTTTCTTGACGAATTGTTGCTAAGTCCAGATCCTCTCGCTGTAATAATATTTCAAGTAATAATGGCAGATTAGTCCCACTTATCACTTCAATATTATTATATTGATAACTCAACATGGCGGCTAGTCGAAAAGGCGAACCACCAACAATATCTGTCAAACATATCACACCTTGACCACGATCACACTGTTTTAATGCCGTATTTAACTGTTCTGCTAATTGTTCGCTACTCATGCCATCAGGAAAATTAACGGCATTAAATTGTGTTTGTTCACCAATGATTTGTGTTGCTGCTTCAAAAAGTCCGGTAGCAAAGCTACCATGACCTGTTAATATTACGCCTAACATAAATTTCCTCTATAAAATTCCCACTAATTTGCCGACCACACCAATAATCACCGTTAACCCAATTAATTTAACGGGTGAAAAGTTACGTTTCATCAAGTAATAAATAGTTAATGTAAATCCAAGTGGTAACAAATTCGGCATAAGTTTATCGAGCACATCCGCTTGTAACGCAATATGCGCTTGACCCGCATTAATTTCTAACGGCGTTGAAAAATGCACGTAAGAGGCAACCAGTGCACCAATGACGGTCATACCGACAATGGAGGCTGCGTGTGAAATACGCTTAGTATGGGATTTTAATAAAGGTAACGCACTGGTTCCTGCATGATAACCGTAATGAGCAAGTCCAAAACGTAGACCGAAATGGACTAAATTGAACATTAACAAGAAAATGATCGGACCAAACAGACTTCCTTCTAAAGCTAATGAGGCGCCAATCCCTGCGCAGATTGGTAATAAGGTGAGCCAAAATAGCGCATCACCGATTCCGCCTAATGGCCCCATTAAGGCAACTTTTACTGCCCGAATAGTCGATATGTTTTCTTTTCCTTTTTCCATGGCTAAGACTAATCCAGATAAAAAGGTCGCATCGAAAGGATGAACATTGATAAATTCCATATGCATGTGCATAGAATTTTTTAGATCATCCTTATTTTTATGAATTTTACGCAATGCAGGTAATACGGTAAAAAGCCAACCGCCAGCTTGCATCCGTTCGTAATTAAATGATGCTTGCAACGCCAATGAGCGAAACGCCATTCGGTTTATATCACCTTTAGTTAGTGTGACATCTTGGCTTTGGTCGGTAAACGTATCTGCCGAGACTTTACTTGTGGCGAGTGCTTGTGCCATACGTTTTTCTTCTTTATCTGCCATTTTTTGGTCATGATCATCATTAAATTCCATCTTCTACCTCCACTGAAGTTGCGCTTACAGACTTGTTACTGTCATGGTTATCACGGCTATAATTATAGAAATCAATCATTGCAATGGCTAAAGCACCTAACGCAATGGCTAAAATAGGTAAATTAAGATAGGTCACCTCCAGAAAACCTAAGATAAAGTAAGCAACATACGTTTTCTTCATCATAATCTTCATTAGCATTGCAAAACCAATTGCTGGCATCATTCCGCCCGCGACACTAAGCCCATCTAATAACCATTTAGGTGATTTTTCAACTAACGCGGTTGCTGCATCAGCACCAAAGTAGATAGGTAAAAATGCGACAATGAAATAGAAACAAAATAGAATTATCATCCCCAGATAGTTCACCCACTCAATACCTTTAAAATTGAGCTGATCAACATAGCGATCACATTTGTGCATCATTGGCGAATAGAATGTAAATAAAAGGGTAATACAACCTTGTACCGCTATGGCAAAGGGAACCGCTATCCCAATGGCAACTTTAGGCTCGGTGTGCGTTAAAATTGCAAAACTGGTACCAATCACGCCGCCTATAACAACATTTGGAGGTTGTGCGCCAGCGAGTGGAACCATGCCCATCCAGACCAGTTCTAATGAACCACCCACATATAAACCTGTTTTTACATCACCCAAAATCAATCCAACTAACGGTCCAATTACGATTGGTCTGTGTAAATGCGTAAGTCCGTCAAATAAGTCTACCCCAGCAATACCGGCTAGGAGTCCTATCAATAAAGCATCCATTAACATAATTTGCCCCTCTTGCTATGATGATAGATTGAGTAAATCTGCTATTTTTTCGCCAGATTCGTCCGGTACACGGCGAACTTCGCAAGTGACGCCTAACTTTTCCAGCTCTTTAAAAGCAGCGATATCATTGTCATCAACGGATACCGTTTTATGGATCTGTTTTTTCCCTTCAGAAAAGTGCATATTACCAACATTGACAAATTTAATGGGTACGCCACCCTTAACTAGAGTTAGAACATCTTGTGGTGTTTTACAAACAATAAAGATTTTTTGACGTTCAGCTGCTTTGCCAATAATGTCGATAGTTTTTTGCAAGGTGAAATAACGCGTTTGAATTCCTTCTGCAATAACCATATCCATCAGATTTTGTTGTACCGGATCTTGCGCAGCGCTGTCATTGGCAACTAATAAAAGATTAGCGCCAAGCGCATTCACCCAAGTCACACCGACTTGACCATGAACTAAGCGGTTATCAATACGTGTCATAAGAATATTGGGAGTACTCATATTTTTATATCCTTTTATTTAAAGGTTTAATCGGATTGATGACTTAAATTTGATGAAATGGATAAATGGTCACACCTTTTACAACTCGATTCACTTCACCGGTAGGACAAGGATTGTCAGGGGTTAATCCAACACTCAGTGATTTTTCAAACGCTAACATTTGAGCAAAAACTAAGTAAGGAAAAATCAACCAACAATCGGAAAGATGACAATCAACCGACAATATTTGTTTATGCGTGCTCTGCTGACCGCTCAAAGCAAGTACATCTGTTGCGATACGATCGTGTTCTAACTCATTAAATAAATCGATATCGTATTGGTGGATATAAGCATCGTTAGAAAAGAAACATACCACTAAACTTTTTTCATTAATCATAAATTTAGGGCCATGGCGTAAACCTAATATTGAATCAAATCGGGTTGCAATTTTACCGGCAGTGAGTTCTAAAATTTTTAATGCGGCTTCTTGAGCGGTGCCAGTGAAACAACTACTACCAACATAAATTACTCGTTCATGATTTTTTTGGGCTAATTGTTTTGTGATGGTTTGCCAATTTAAAAGTTGTTGCTCACAAATAGTGGCAATTTTCATGACTGCATCATTTGCATCATGAGTATCGATACCGCCTAAAAGCAGCAGTGTGGCTAATATCATGCTACTAATACTCGATGTCATCGCAAACCCAAGATCATGCGTTCCTTCTGGCAGGACTAATTGAAATATACGCTGAGCATTATTTTTATGGTTAGCATAATCGGTTAATGCACAATTGGGATTACAGGTTAACAATAGGTGATAGCAATCTGAAACGATTTGATCGGCTAATTTTACGGTTGCAACGCTTTCAGGGCTGTTGCCAGAACGAGCAAACGAGACAATTAATGTTTTTTTATGGGCAGATAGATATTGTAATGGATCAGCAACAATTTCAGTAGTGCCATAAGCATAAACATTGCGTTTAGTCTGTTCTCTTAGCCATGGTGCAAGGGCGACACCGCCAAAAGCGGAAGATCCCGCACCGGTAAGGATAATAACTAAATTCGGATCAGCCAGTAAAGGGGTTAGAAAGGTTTCTATTTGAGGTTGTTTTTGGGAAAGTAATTGAAGCAAATCACGCCAAATTTTAGGTTGTTGACAAATTTCTTTAGCCGTATGAATTGCGCCGTGTTGTTCTAACCACTCTTTCGAATAATTTAAGTATTGTTGCATAATTGTGATCCTGTTCGTTAAGTCATAAAAATAAAAAAAGAGAAAAGTTTATAGATTGGCAATAACCACATTAATGCCTAATGTGTGTAATTGCGTTAAATATTCTTTTGGAATGTTTGAATCTGTAATCAGCGTTTCAATAGGATTGATTTTTTCAATCATACAAAAGCTTTTACGTCCAAATTTACTTGAATCCGTTATCGCAATGATTTGACCTGAAACTTGACACATGACTCGATTAACCGATGCTTCGCCAAAATTGGGTGTTGTGATACCTGCGCTAAGGTCAAAGCCATCAACACCTAAAAAAAGTTTATTAAAATGATACATTTTAAGTTGTTGTTCTACGGTTGGTCCCGAAATAGAAAAGGCTTTTTTTCGAATATTACCGCCAGCAATGATGACTTCAATGTCAGTATTGATTGATAAATCGTAGGCAATATTAATTGCATTGGTAAAAACAATGAGATTTTGTTTTTCACGCAGATAAGGCACCATGGCTGCAGTTGTTGATCCTGAATCGAGAATAATGCGATCACCATCTTTAACCATTTCTGCCGCTTTTTGGGCTATCTTATTTTTAATGGTAGAGTTAATACGACTTTTATCTTGTAAAGGTCTATCAAAAGCGAAAGCTTTATTTAGCATAGCACCGCCATAGGAACGCAATACACAACCTTTTTGTTCTAAATGGCGAAGATCATTACGAATGGTGACAGTTGAAACTTTAAAAAGTTTACTTAATTTATTGACTGAAACGGTATTTTCTTTACCGAGTAAATAAATAATTTTTTCTCGACGTTGCAATGTATTCATTATTAAATCATTCATAACATAATTACTTGTTTTGCTTTCATTCTGTTATTCAATTTAAACATATGCAAAGGATCGAAAAATGATAGGTGAGTCACAAAACCAATTTTGGTTGTAAAAACGTGAAAACCTTTTCATTTGAAAGGAAGTGAAAGAAAGGGTAAGGGGAGTAATAATAACTTAAAAAAATATTGTATTGTTATTCAGTCAATTAGCAAACTTGAATGGATAATGAAAAATACTTAAATCATCAAAAAAATAACGTGTATTTCGTTTAATGAAGTGATGAAGATCACAAATTGGATAATTTGACCAAGATATTTAGAAATTTTATCAATAAAAAGAAATAACGTTGAGTCCAAAGTTTAATACAGTGAAAGTCGTTATTGAAACCCAATGAGAGTTTCAATAACTTTATTAACGATTTAGCTTAGGTCGGTTTTGGGTTGTGCAATGGATTTTTGCGTTCGTTCAAAAACGATCATCACCACAAACGCAATGACAGTTAAATAAATAATGAAAATGCCATAGGTAGATAGCATATCAATCAGTGAACGTCCTCGCATGGCGATATCTCGGAAGAATCGAAATAGCCAGACTAAAGGAAATGCATGACTAACATAGTAAGTCCAAAGTGGCATAATCCCGACCGCCATGGTTGATCCACCCATAATAAATCCTGGTGGCACTAAGAAAATCATTTTGCTCGCACCTTCACCTGGATTATTGGTTTTCCAGGAAAGTAAAAAACCTAACCAAACAAATGCAAGTCCGGTCATGAAAATGCTTGGTATAAAAATAAAATAGTTACCATCAAAACGTAATTGTCCAAAGATCACTAATACGGCGGTTATTAATGTTAATCCGGTCGTATAAAATAATGCATAAGGGACTGTTCTTGCTAATAGTGCAACAAAGCCTCTTTCTAAAACTGTATTCCACATGCCAGTGACTTTTAAACGACCGACAATCATTAAAGAAGTTAATCCATACGTCAGTGACGAAAAGAAGTAAACAAAATAGATAATTGTCGATATAGTGGAAGAGCTAGCTGGATTGAACATATAGCGCGTTTTAAGTTGCATTGGCGATAAGGTGGCTTCTGTCCCTTCATGTCCTAAACCTAATGCAGACACTTTACCAACGCTAAGTTCAGCCCCTAACTCAGGAATATATTCATTTAAGCTTTGTAACACCTTGGCATTTTGTGCATCATTGGTATCATCGGCAAAATACCCTAAACGAACAGTTTGGTCACCTTTTTTAAGACTTTTTTCTAGTCCTTTAGGAATATAAAGTACCCCTAAATTGCGATCGTGCGAAACTAAAGTGATAGGATTCACCGGTGATCGGATGACTTCGGATACTTCGATATAAGGCGAAGTATTGACTTTACTGATTAATTCCGTTGAATAATGTGAACCATCAAGATCAATAACTGCAATCTTACCTTCAAAAACGGCACCATGACTTAACACAATGGAAAAGATTAGCGCAACAATGGCTGCTAATCCTATTGCAACTTTATAATATGGAATGAAGTGACCTGACAACATTGCGTCAAGTTCTTCAAGCATAGATTTAATGATGTTTTGCATCATTGATCAACCTCGATTGTCATACCGGTTAAAAGTTTTGGAATAGATTCCATATATATTCTGACCTGATAAGAGGTTAAATCAGCTTGACCACGTTCACGTGTCATACGTAAATCCGCAAAAGAAGGCGCTGCGGTTGCAAAACGAACTTTACCTTTTATCTCTTTATCAAGCGCGATGACATTGGCTTTAACCGTTGTGCCCGGTTGGTAGTCATTTACCATTTTTTCGTTTACATAAATATCAATGTATTTACGATCGGTCTCTAATAACACTGCTGGTGCGCCTGTCGGAGCTAATTCACCATCTTCAAACATGATTTTTAATACTTTGCCATCTTCAGGTGCCGTTAATGTTAATCGTTGATAATTGATATGTAGCTGTTTTAAGTCAGCTTCACCTTGTGCAAGTTGAGCTTGGAGTTGAGCTAACTGATTTTGTCGATTTTGAAGTTTTTGTCGAGCAATAGTAACAGATTGTATTGTCATACCTGTTGCATTTCGAGTTTGCTCAAATTGATTAATTTGTTCGGGTGTTGCACCAATCATTAAGGTGGATAATTGGCTTTGAATCTGAACAACTTGCATTTTCGCAACCGTAAAGGCATTACGGGCGGTATCAAGTTGCGATTGCGAGTTTCCCCCTGTTTTACGTAATTGAGTTTGACGATCAAACTCCATTTGAGCTAAATTTTGAGCTGATTTAGCGGCTTCTAAATTTGCTTTCACTTCTTCAATTTTACGCCAAGTGGATAATTCGGTTAAATTTGTTTCGTTTTCGGTGATCGCAATGGCAGCTTGTTCTTGAGCAACTGCCGCTTTTTGGCTGTCAACCTGCGCTTGTAGACGATCGATAGCTAATTTAGTATCGACATCTTCTAATTGCATTAACGGATCCCCTTTTTTTACAAATTGTGATTCTTCGACAAATCGTTTGATGACTTTTCCGCTAACATTTTGAAAGGCAATATTAATCTCATCTGCGGTTAATACGCCAGATTTAATGCTTTTAGCCACGGTGACGGCATCATTTCGAGAACCTAAAAAGATTAAAAAAGAGGCAACTGTTAGGATAACCAAAAATATAACAGGGATTTTGATATTTTTTTTCATATATAGCTTATTTTCCATTTAATTAGTCAGCTAAGTATTTAGATAAATAAAATAGACTTTAAGTAAGCTTAAAGTCAGTTATTTTCGTAAAAGTTTACGTAACATCAATATTAAAGACTCTTGTTCTTGCGAGTTTAAAACTTCGGCAAAAGCACGAATCGATTTTAGGTGATTGGGTAATGCTTCTTGAATTAATTTTTCGCCAACTTCAGTCAATGAGATAAGTCGAGAGCGACCATCTTCACCACTTTTAGACATGGTGATTAATGGTGGAGTTGCAGCTAGCATTCGCTTAACCATAACTGACACGGTAGCAGGGGTAACACCTATGCGTAATGCCAAATCACTGGCACAGGTTTCACCTTCCGAAAAGAGTGACATTAATAATGCAAACTTACCTTCCGAAACATCATAATCTTTAGTCAGTTGTGCGTAAATGTTTGAACGGATTAAGTCAGCCGTGGTGATCAAGCTTAAGACCAGATCAACGCCTGAAACATCAACAATATCATCATTAAATCTTTGTGCTCGTGCTAACGTTTCACGAGACGGAAGCTTTCTTGACTTGTAATTCAATTATCATTACTCAATTTATTTAGTCGGCTAATTATACTATTTAAATTTTGATTAGCAACATTATTTAACCAAAAGTGATTGGATATTAAAGGTTAAAGCCAATCAGGGTAGGGATCCTAAATTTAATTGACGTTAAATATTTTATAATGCTTTGTTTTAAAAATAGTTATCCTTATTACTACTAAAGTGGTAATCCTTGAGGATAATTATAATCTGAGCAAAGTAACATAAAATGGAGCACAGCTATAAATTAAATAATTGAATTAAAATAAAATTGGAGCTTTATTATGAGTAAAACCAATCTCGTTATCATCGGTAATGGGATGGTTGGACATCGTTTTATTGAAGAAGTTATCGATAAAATGCAGTCTGATCTGTTCAATATTACCATCTTTTGTGAAGAACCTCGCCTTGCTTATGACCGTGTTCACCTTTCTTCCTATTTTTCTGACCACACTGCTGAAGCGCTTTCTTTAGTTCGTGAAGGGCTATATGAAGAAAATAACATTCAAGTATTACTGAATGAGCGGGCAATATTGATTAATCGTCAACGTAAAGAAGTTCACTCACACACAGGGCGAATTGTTCACTATGATAAATTGATTATTGCTACCGGATCTTATGCGTGGGTACCACCTATTAAAGGTTCAGATGGTGCAGATTGTTTTGTTTACCGAACCATTGAAGATCTTGATGCCATTCGTGAATGCGCAAAACAGTGTAAATCAGGTGCTGTTGTCGGTGGGGGGTTGTTAGGGCTTGAAGCTGCTGGTGCGCTGAAAAACTTAGGAATACAAACGCATGTCGTCGAATTTGCGCCAGTATTGATGGCTGAACAACTTGATGCCATGGGGGGTGATCAGTTACGCCGAAAAATTGAAGAGATGGGCGTTGGTGTTCATACCAGTAAAAATACCCAAGAAATTATTCATACGCCGTTAGGTAAGAAGATGCAATTTGCTGATGGTTCGTCGCTGGAAGTTGATTTTATCGTATTTTCAACAGGTATTCGCCCGAATGATCAACTTGCTAAAGCATGTCAACTTGAGATTGGTCAACGAGGTGGCATTGTGGTGAATAACCATTGTCAGACATCTGATCCTGATATTTACGCTATTGGTGAGTGTGCGTGTTGGCAAGGTAAAGTATTTGGTTTGGTTGCACCAGGCTATAAGATGGCACAAGTTGCCTTAGCGCACTTAATGGGTGAGCCAATGCAATTTGAAGGCGCTGATATGAGCGCTAAATTAAAGTTAATGGGCGTTGATGTCGGTAGTATAGGGGATGCCAAAGGAAAAACACCCGCTAGCCGTAGCTATGTCTATTTAGATGAAAATGTACCGGTTTATAAAAAATTGGTCGTTTCGTCAGATAATAAAAAATTATTAGGTGCTGTATTGGTGGGTGATACGGCTGATTACAGTAATTTATTACAATTGATGTTAAATGAGATGGATCTTCCTGAGCATCCGGACACCTTAATTTTACCAGCTCATGCTGGGGCTAAACCCACAATGGGAGTCGAAGCTTTACCGGATACTGCACAAATTTGCTCATGTTTCGATGTGACAAAAGCAAAAATCATTAATGCGATTCACGCAGGTTGTCATACTGTAGCGGCAATCAAGGCAGAAACCAAAGCCGGTACAGGTTGTGGTGGTTGTATTCCATTGGTGACTCAGCTCTTAAACTCAGAATTAGCTAAACAAGGTATCGAAGTCAGCCATGCTTTATGTGAACATTTTAAATATTCACGCCAAGAATTATATCATTTAATTCGTGTTGAAGGATTAACTTCATTTAATGAAGTGATCAAAAAACATGGTACGGGTTATGGATGTGAGGTGTGTAAACCGACGATCGCCTCTTTATTAGCTTCATGTTGGAACGATTATATTCTCAAACAAGATTTAGTTCCGTTGCAAGATAGTAACGATATCTTTCTTGGTAATATCCAAAAAAATGGAACATATTCGGTTATTCCGCGTAGTGCCGGAGGTGAAATTACACCAGAAGGCTTGATTGCGGTGGGGCAAATTGCTAAAAAATATCAACTTTATTCAAAAATTACCGGCTCTCAACGTATCGGTCTTTTCGGTGCGCAAAAAGATGATCTACCCGCTATTTGGAAAGAGTTAATTGATGCCGGCTTTGAGAGTGGTTATGCGTATGCAAAAGCCTTACGAATGGCTAAAACCTGTGTGGGAAGTACGTGGTGTCGTTTTGGTGTTGGGGATAGTGTTGGTCTGGGTGTTGAACTGGAAAATCGTTATAAAGGGATTCGGGCTCCACATAAATTCAAATTAGGTGTATCGGGTTGTACACGTGAATGTGCGGAAGCACAAGGTAAAGATATTGGCGTTATTGCAACTGAAAAAGGTTGGAATCTTTACGTATGTGGTAATGGCGGGATGAAACCTCGTCATGCTGATTTGCTTGCTGCTGATCTCGATAGACAGACATTAATTCAATATCTTGATCGCTTTATTATGTTTTATATCCGTACCGCTGATAAATTACAACGCACTTCGGTATGGCTTGAAAATCTGGAAGGCGGGATTGACTATTTGCGTAGTGTAATTATCGACAATAAGTTAGGTATTAATGATGAGCTGGAAAGTGAAATGACTCGTCTGCGTAAATTGGTGGTGTGTGAGTGGAAAGAAACGGTTGAACATCCTGAAAACCAACAACGATTTACTCACTTTATTAACAGTAATTTGCGTGATGAAAATGTCAAATTTATTCCTGAACGTGATCAGCATCGACCTGCGACAGCCGAAGAACGTCAAGCAATGTTAGGAGAGCAATAATATGAGTCAATGGATAACAGTTTGTCAACTCGATGACATTTTACCGGAAACAGGCGTGTGTGCACTTGTCGGTCATGAACATGTTGCAGTATTTCGTCCTTATGATTCCGATGAAATTTATGCAATCAGTAATATCGATCCTTTTGCACAAGCCAGTGTCTTATCTCGAGGTATTATTGGACAGCATGAAAATGACTTGTATGTTGCAAGCCCATTAAAAAAACAGCGTTTTCGTTTAAAAGATGGTTATTGCATTGATGATGCCGACTATTCAATTGCGCATTATGAAGTAAGAGTCAATACAGATGGTTTTGTTGAAGTTAAATCATCGAGTTAAAACAATTTTAAAGGTTTAGATAGTTATGTATACCGATACAATTAATAAATGTGCTGCCAATGCAGCACGTATTGTACGTTTAGCCAAAACTAACCCGATAGGGTTTTGGTTAAGTTCTGCTATGGCCGGCGCTTATGTTGGTCTTGGTATTATTTTGATCTTCACTTTAGGTAATTTACTTGATCCGTCGTTAAGACCTTTAGTCATGGGGGCGACATTTGGTATTGCCTTAACGTTAGTGGTGATTGCAGGATCTGAGCTTTTTACCGGTCACACAATGTTTTTAACGTTTGGCGTAAAATGTAAGAAAATTACGCATACACAGATGTGGCTAGTATTACCTCAAACTTGGTTAGCCAATTTATTGGGATCTATTTTTGTCGCTGCTTTATATTTTTATGCTGCTACACCATTATTATCAACCGATACCAGTTTAGTGCATAGTGCCGCATTAGCCAAAACGACCGCATCGGCTAGTGCGCTGTTTTTTCGTGGTATTTTATGTAACTGGCTAGTTTGTTTAGCTATTTGGATGGCAAATCGTGTTGAAGGTTCAGCTAAATTTATTGCGATTTGGTGGTGTTTGCTAGCATTTATTGCCTGTGGTTATGAGCATTCGGTGGCGAATATGACGTTATTTTCACTTTCATGGTTTGGTCATCATAGTGATGCTTATACCCTATGTGGAATTGGTCATAATTTACTTTGGGTATCGTTAGGTAACCTTGTTTCTGGCGTTGTTTTTATGGGCTTGGGATACTGGTATTCGACACCAAAAACTGAACGACCATAATCTTGGCTGAATTAAAAAGGATATATATTGAGGTTTTATGGATTATTTTCCACTATTTTGTAAGTTAGAAAATCGGGATTGTCTGTTAGTCGGGGGTGGTGAAATCGCTGAGCGAAAAGCTCGGCTATTACTCGAAGCAGGTGCAAAGTTAACGGTTAACGCACTTGAATTTAATGAGCAATTTTTATGTTGGCAAGCGCAAAACCAGTTGATATTACAGCAAGGGGAATTTAATGCACAACTGCTTGATAATAAATGGTTAGTCATTGCAGCGACCGATTGTCCTAAAACCAATCAAACCGTCAGTCTCGAGGCTGAAAATCGCCGTATCTTTTGCAATGTTGTCGATTCGCCGAAAGATGCTAGTTTTATTATGCCTTCGATTATTGATCGTTCACCAATTATGGTTGCTGTGTCATCAGCAGGGCATGCGCCGGTTTTAGCTCGTCTATTACGAGAAAAACTAGAATCAATATTGCCTCAGCACTTAGGTAAATTAGCGCAATATGCGGGTTATTTACGAAATAAAGCTAAGCAAACCTATAAAACGCTCACAGAACGCCGTCGATTTTGGGAAAAGCTTTTTACTCATGATAGATTGGCACAAGCCATTGCCAATAATGATTCTGAACAAGTTGAAACACTAACCAATGAGTTATTTAATTTATCACTGGATCATCGTGGTGAAGTGGTTTTAGTGGGCGCCGGTCCCGGTGATGCAGGCTTACTGACTTTGAAAGGATTACAGCAAATCCAACAAGCCGATATTATTGTGTATGATCGATTGGTTTCGGATGAAATTATGAATCTTGTCAGGCGGGATGCTCAGCGTATATTTGTTGGCAAACGGGCAGGGTATCACTGCGTGCCACAGGAACAGATTAATCAAATTTTGTTAGAACAAGCGCAAAAAGGGTTACGAGTTGTCCGTCTAAAAGGGGGCGATCCGTTTATTTTTGGGCGAGGGGGCGAAGAGCTGGAAACGTTGTATAATGCTGATATTCCATTTTCAGTTGTACCGGGAATCACTGCTGCATCGGGGTGTTCTGCATACAGTGGTATCCCTTTAACACATCGAGATTATGCGCATAGTATTCGTTTAATTACCGGGCATTTAAAAGATGGTAGTCATCTTGATTGGCAAAGTTTAGCGGCTGAAAAGCAGACCTTAGTGTTCTATATGGGGCTGTCTCAAGCTGAAAATATTAGTCAACAATTAATCAAACACGGTATGGATGCTAATACGCCAGTCGCCATTGTTGAGGAAGGTACCAGTACCAAACAAAAAGTGGTAACAGGTTTGCTTGGTGAGTTAGCTAAAATCGCTTTGCAAGCATGTAGTCCAAGTTTGATTATCATCGGGCCTGTTGTTGCATTACGAGAAAAACTCAATTGGTTTTCAAATCATTAATTTAAACAGGCAAGTCTATTACTTTACAGCATAATGGTCTTGCCTGTTATCTAAACGTAAACTGCCTTACATCATCATAATTTAAGGGATGACAGCTTTTAAACTTTTCGATTGAGTTAAGTATAATCAATTATCTTTAATTAATGCATTACTCTTTGCTCTGTAAATACCATACGGTCATTTCCATGCGTGATTTAAAATTTAATTTTTTAAAGATACTTTTTACATGCACTTTTACGGTACTTTCAACAATATCCAGATCTTTGGCAATGCGTTTATTCGAAAGCCCTTGCACTAGAAGATTAAATATTTCATGTTCTCGAGGCGTTAATAAGTTTATATCGTGAATTTGTTTGGTTGTTGGTTCGCCGCTGTGTCGCATATAGTGAAGAATAATATGAGAAATTGCTTCATCCATAATGATTTTACCTTCGGCAATATCTTTTAGCGCTTTAATAAAATCTTCTGGCTCCATATCCTTTAACAGGTAACCATCCGCTCCACTTTTGAGTGCGGTAATAATATCTTCTTTGGCATCCGATACCGTGAACATAATGATGCGACTGGAGATATTTTTTTCCCGTAAATAACGTAGTATTTCTAACCCACTAACATTTTGAATATTGATATCCAGTAAGATCATATCGGGATCGAGCTTTTCAGCGAGTTTTATCCCTTCCGTTCCAGACCCCGTTTCACCAATCACTTCAAAATGGCTAACGGTATTGATTAATTGTTTTACACCATTTCTAAGCATAGGGTGATCGTCAATAAGTAGTATCGAACTTTTTATCTGTTCCATGGGTTACTCTTCTATTATCGTAAATGGAATGGTCTTATTGGCTTTAAATATTACCATAACTTGCGTGCCTTTTTGTGGCTCAGTATTAATTGTTAGATTACCATTTAGGATTTCTGCTCTGTCTCGCATAATCACCATACCATAATGATTATCCTGCTTAACATCAGTTTGAAAGCCAATACCATTATCGCTAACACTGACTGTGATAATCTGGTTATCATCAATGGTTAACGCAATGATAACGTGTGATGCTTGTGCGTGTTTGTACACATTGTTTAGCGCTTCTCGAATAAATTGTAATAAATGAAAAGCATGTTTGCTTTTGATGATATTGAGCGGTAATTGATATTCAAGTTGAATGTTAAATTTTAGTTTTTGATTAAACTCTTCAATCATCTCCATTAAGCTAGCATAAAAACCTGTTTGATTGAGCCGCAAACGAAAAGAAGTAATTAATTCACGTAACTGAGAATAGGTGATATTGACCTCTTTTCGCATTGTTGCTAATAATTCAATACTACTTTGTGATGTCAAATCAGATTGCATTTGTAGACAGCTAAGATGTATTTTTAAACAGGATAATGATTGCGCAATTGAATCATGCAACTCTCTTGCCATTGCTGATCGCTCTTTCATTAATAAATACTGCTTTTGTTGCTCTATTTGTCGATCGAGCATCATTGCCGTGGACATCTGCTCGATAAGTCCTGTTATTAAGTTTTCCTGCTCGTCGCTAAGGGTAACATCTGTCGGTTGAATGGCAAATAAAATGCCATATTTTTCGCCATTGTCTTGAAGATACCAATAACGTTGAAATCCATGTTGTTGAGAATGTTTTGATTCGGTTAAACAAGCACAGCAATGCGGATTTTGGCAGAAAGGTAATTTCTGCTCATTGTCATAACTAATTTGTTGGTAATGTTCAGGGTTTTCCGATTCATAAAATCGGATTTGAAATTGAGTGAGTGGTACAAGTTCTTCTAATTGACGTAAAATCATTAAAAAACGTTCACATAATGGCTTTGATGTATGGAGCTGTTTGGTGGCGTGATATTGAAATGAGATGATGTTATTGGTTTGTTGCAATTCAGCCGTTTTTTCAGCCACCCGTTCTTCAAGGATTAAATATTGAGATTCGATTTGATCAGACATGTTATTTAACGCTAACCCTAACAAATCGAATTCATTTTTTCTGGAACGTAGCGGAAAACGTTCACTAAAATTGTGTTTTGAAATAGCCTGAGCCATATTAATCAGTTTGCGCCAAGGGGCGAGGAGATAACGACGCAAATAGTAAATCTGAGCAATAAGAAAGACCACAATAATGATAATAAATAATTGTTGCAGACGAGAAATATAATGAATCTGGTTTTCGGTCTTCTGATCGATCTTATGTACTAAGTAATTGGTTTTGATAACAAATTGATCGATATCCGTTTTTATCTCATCGATGTTTTTTGCTTGTGCAATTTTTATCGCAATTTCGGTACGCCATTTATTATGTAACTCATTGAATTCATCTATTAAATCATAACGTTCAAAAAGGGCTAATTGTTGCTTTGACGACGTTATTTCACTAAAAATATTTAAACGGTCATTATCGTGTTTATTGAGGGGAACCATTGATAAAAGTTGATAACTTTTCATACGAATTAGCCCTAATTGATTAATCATATAAGCGCTACCTTTGGTATCATTAGCGACTTGAATAGATAGCGATAACGCAATTAACGCAATGGTGCCTAAAAAACACATTAATAGCGACAAACGATTAATAATTGAAGCATGATAGCGAGTTTTATTATTGGTTGTTTTAGTACTCAGCATAGAATTACAATAAATTAACTAAGAAATAATGATTTATCCGTATTGTAACGCTAAAACGATATCTTGCTGATCTTTTTTGTAACTTTTTGCGATCTTTTAGTAAAGACTGCTTGCAACAAGGATAAATTTTGCGTAAAATTCACGCCCTATAAGATTAATCAATGCAGACATATATGCTAAATCAGGAATAGTCTGCTTTTTATTGCGGAGTTAAGTATGTACGCAGTTTTCCAAAGTGGTGGTAAACAACACCGAGTCAGCGAAGGACAAGTCGTTCGCTTGGAAAAAATTGAAGTCGAAACAGGTGCAGAAGTTGTTTTCGATAAAGTTTTAATGGTAGCAAATGGTGAAGACATCAAAGTTGGTGCTCCGTTTGTTGAAGGTGCAACAATTAAAGCAGAAATTGTTGAGCACGGTCGTGGCGATAAAGTGAAAATTGTTAAATTCCGTCGTCGTAAACACTATCGTAAACAACAAGGTCACCGTCAGTGGTTCACTGATGTGAAGATCACTGCAATCGCTTAATAGGAGTATCGAACAATGGCACATAAGAAGGCTGGTGGTTCATCACGTAATGGTCGTGATTCCCAGAGTAAACGTTTAGGTGTTAAACGTTATGGTTCTCAAGAAGTTCTTGCTGGTAATATTTTAGTACGTCAACGTGGAACTCAATTCCACCCAGGCACTAATGTAGGCTGTGGTCGTGACCATACCTTATTTGCTTTAATTGACGGACAAGTAAAATTTGAAGTTAAAGGACCTAAAAACCGTCGTTATGTTAGTGTAATTGCTAACAGCTAATAAAAAGCGGTTTAACGTTTATGGAAGCCTCACAGCTATTGTGGGGCTTTTTTCATTTCTTGAATTCATATAATATTAGTTAATATGATAAAACAGCAAAATGTTAAATTAGGTTTTGCCTTAGCCATGTTAACAGCGGTTATGTGGGGGCTAGTGCCGATTGCAATGAAATATGCATTGGTGGTTATTGACCCATTAACGTTAGCGTGGTCTCGATTGGCAATTTCTGCCATCGGTATTACGATATGGTTAGCTTATAAAAAACAATTTCCTAATTTAGCGATGTTTAAAAAACGTCGACGTTTCATCTTATTAATGATTGCCGGATTTGGATTACTTGGTAATTTTGCGTTATTTGCAAGTTCTGTTCAGTATCTTTCTGCGACAACGGCTCAAGTTGTAGGTCAAATGGGTATTGTAATTTTTATGATTTCAAGTGCGTTTGTTTTTAAAGAGCGATTAAGACCAACGCAAATAATGGGTATTTCGGTATTGCTAATTGGATTAGGACTATTTTTTAATAAAAATATTACCGTTCTATTTGCTAATATATCGACTTATGGCATTGGTGTTTGGCTTGCTTTACTTGCTTCAATTTCATGGGCAGCTTATGCATTGGCACAAAAAGTATTATTACGTAAATTACGTGCAGAACAGTTACTTTGGCTAATTTATCTTATTTGTACGGTATTTTTATGGCCATTGGCATCGCCAACAAAAATCGCTCATGCCGATGCAACGCAGTTATTTGCCATTATCTTTTGTGGTTTAAATACCATTATTGCTTATGGCGCATTAGTTATGGCAATGGAACGTTGGCAAGCTGCACAAGTTAGTGCAATTACCACATTATCACCGTTGTTTGCATTAATTTTTTCAGATTTATTTGCCGTAATTTGGCCAGAAAAATTTGCTATGCAGTATTTAAATATTTTAGGTTATATTGGCGCAGTATCAGTCGTTGCTGGTGCGATGTTTGCCACAATTGGGCACTATTTATGGCATCCAAGAAAAGGCTGGCTAATTAACCAGAAGAAAGAGGAAGAATAATGAAATTTGTAGATGAAGCTTCAATCCGAGTCGAAGCCGGTGATGGTGGCAATGGTTGCGTAGGTTTTCGTCGAGAAAAATACATTCCCAAAGGTGGCCCTGACGGTGGTGACGGTGGTGACGGTGGTGATGTCTATTTTATTGCCGATGAAAATCTCAATACTTTGGTTGATTTCCAATTTGAAAAAAATTATCGGGCAGAGCGTGGGCAAAATGGACAAGGTTCAGATTGTACCGGTAAAAGAGGCAAAGATATTACCGTAAAAGTGCCCGTTGGAACTCGAATCACAGACAAATATACGGGTGAAATTATCGGCGATTTAACGCATCATCAACAAAAAGTGTTAGTCGCAAAAGGTGGGTTTCATGGCTTGGGTAATGCACGATTTAAATCTTCAGTGAATCGGGCTCCAAGGCAAAAAACCGATGGTACGCCCGGTGAAAAACGTGATGTATTGTTAGAATTATTGCTACTTGCTGACGTCGGTATGCTTGGTTTACCTAATGCCGGTAAATCCACATTTATTCGATCAGTTTCAGCAGCTAAACCGAAAGTCGCTGATTATCCGTTTACGACTTTAGTGCCAAGTTTAGGCGTGGTAAGAATGGATAATGAGCAAAGTTTTGTTGTTGCGGATATTCCGGGATTAATTGAAGGTGCTGCGGACGGTGCTGGTCTGGGTATTCGTTTTTTAAAACATCTTGAACGTTGTCGAGTTTTAGTGCATTTAATTGATATTGCACCAATTGATGAATCTGATCCTATTGAAAATGCGAAAGTCATTATTCAAGAACTTCATCAATATAGTGAAAAACTTGCCAATAAACCTCGTTGGTTGGTATTCAACAAAATGGATGTTTTAGGTGAAGAAGAAAGTGCTAAACGTGCTGCCGAAATCGCTAAAGCATTGGATTGGGATGACAAATATTATGTTATTTCAGCGGTCAATCATGAAGGGGTAAAAGCTTTATGTTGGGATCTGATGGATTATATGAATGCTCATCCACGTGAAGAAGAGCAAGAAGAAACATCACCAGAAAAAGTTGAATTTATGTGGGATGATTATCACCAACAAGCTATGGATGAGGCTTTTGATGACGACGACGATGATTTTGATGATTGGGATGAGAGTGACGAAGAAGGGGTTGAATTTATCTATCAAAAATAGTAATAACCTAAAAAAGTTAAACTTATCACTTCAAATTATCAACTAAAAAATCAGCATTGCTAAAATACAGGGTGACATAGCCCTGTATTCCTCTCTATTATTCTCACGCTAACACAATGATTTCATATTAAAAAAAATTGGTGGTTTACATTTTTCTTTTGTTTTTTGAAAAAAGTCAAAAAAAACGCTTGCTTTTAATAATGAGAATTATTATCATTAAGATGTACTTGATTAGAGCGTCGCAAGACTTCTGAAAAAGTATGACATTGCTCACATTGCTTCCAATGTTTGCCAGCCTAGCGCAACTATGCTGGCTTTTTTATTTTAAAGTGATTTAAAAAACGATGTTTTGATAACTAATTGATCATCAATGACCATTTTCCATTGACCGTCCTCAAAATAAGGAGGCGTACTTACTTTGAATAAAGAATTTAAACCTAAAACCCCTACTTTAAAATCATCGCCAATAAATTCTTGTATCGGCCCTTCAACGCTTTTAGTTACCCCATCTTTTTTATAATTGTAAATAACTCTGGCGTCTTTAGTTATACTTATCACCATATATTCACCTTGCCATGTGCCAATATAGTTACTTTTTTCGGGTGGAATTGTATCAAGTTCGTTACATGCAGTAATAAAGATGGCAAGTATTAGAAATAGATAAACATGTTTTATTTTCTTTAATAATTTCAAGTTGTTATTCCTTATGTGTTTAACATTTATTTTTAGTTATTAATTGTATCAAATAAAATAAGTAATGCTGCACTGCCGCCAAATTCTTTCGGTGCTTGATGAAAACAAATGATATTAGGATGCTGGGCTAACCACATTGGTGTCTGTTTTTTTAAGATGTTTTTACCATGTCCATACATGATACAAGCACAATGTGCGTTTTCGCTTAAGCAAGCAGTAATAAGCGATGCTATTTCTTTTTTCGCTTCTTGCTGTGTTAATCCATGTAGATCTAAAAAAAATTCAGGTTCATAAAATCCACGACGTAATTTTTTAATCTCATAAGGATCGGCGTTGTCACGACTATAACGAATGGGATCGTCTTGTAAGAGCGGTTGATAATCATCCGAAAAATAAAACTCAGCATGATTTTTTTCATGTTGTCGTTTTTCAATCGCAATGGCTTTTTGAGACCGTTTTAAGGGTTTATGAACAACGGTATCTTGTGCAAGTTTTTGGGTGTTGCCAATGCTACTTTTGAATAAGTTTATCTCTTCTTGAGTTAATTTAAATTTTTCAGTCATTGATAATTACTCTGGGTAAACTTTTTGTTTGAATTCACATAAATCTTCAATCACACAAGCCCCGCATCGAGGTTTTCTGGCGATACAAGTATAACGTCCATGCAAAATTAACCAGTGGTGACAATTTATTTTGTACTCTTTGGGTACCACTTTCAATAATTTTTCTTCCACTGCCTCAACGGTTTTTCCGGGTGCAAAGCCAGTGCGATTGCTGACACGAAAAATATGAGTATCAACTGCAATCGTTGGCCAACCAAAAGCCGTATTTAGCACTACATTTGCTGTTTTTCTGCCTACACCGGGTAATGCGATTAATGCATCAAAATTTTCTGGCACTTGACCTTGATATTTCTCAACTAAAATCTGACAGGTTTTGATAATATTATCTGCTTTACTATTGTATAAGCCAATGGTACGGATATAACTTTTGAGCTTATCAACCCCAAGCGCTAAGATTTGTTCCGCTGTATTGGCAATTGCAAATAAAGGTTTGGTCGCTTTGTTTACACTCACATCGGTTGCTTGTGCAGAAAGAACAACAGCAATGAGCAATTCGAAAGGTGTTTGATAAACAAGTTCTGTTGTTGGATCTTTAATGTGATCTTTTAATCTTTCTAAAATTTGAATACGAGTTGATTGTTTCACAGAGTATGATAAATATAAATAACATGCCTGATATTATATACTTTATTTGTATAAATATTGTAGGTTAAATTTAATTTTTAGCTAAAAGTCACTTTATACGACGATAATTAAAATTACGGCAAAATAACAATCTCAATGACCTATCTGAAAAATTTTAGCGTGACGGATTGTCAGCTTAGTTATATTCATTCATCGCCTGCTTTTTAGCATGTGGTTTTTATGATAAGCTACTCCACTATTTTTTAATTTCATCAACAAGGTTTTTTAGAAATATGTCCTTACCAATGATTGTCACCTTTGCTATATACATTTTAGGAATGATTGCGATCGGTTTTTTTGCCTTTCGATCAACGCAAAACTTTGGTGATTATATTTTGGGGGGGCGCCGTATTGGTAGTGTTGTCACTGCGCTTTCGGCTGGCGCTTCGGACATGAGTGGTTGGCTATTAATGGGGCTGCCAGGGGCTGTTTTTTTATTCGGTATTTCGCAAAGTTGGATTGCAATTGGTTTGATAATTGGGGCTTACTTAAACTGGTTACTGATTGCCGGTCGGTTACGTGTTTTTACTGAAATTAATCATAATTCCCTGACCTTACCCGACTATTTTGCTCGCCGATTTGATGATAAAAGTGCTTTGCTGCGTATTATTTCAGCGGTAATCATTCTTATCTTTTTTACGATTTATTGTGCATCAGGCGTTGTTGCGGGCGCAAAACTTTTTGAAAGTACCTTTGGAATGAGTTATGGTTGGGCAATGTTAGCTGGTGCCGGCGCAACAATCGCTTATACTTTTATAGGTGGTTTTTTAGCGGTCAGTTGGACGGATACTATTCAAGCGAGTTTGATGATGTTTGCACTTATCTTAACTCCCGTTATGGTTATGGTGAACGCAGGTGGTTTTACCGATGCCTTAGCAAATATTGAATCGCTCAATCCTGATTATACCAACATCTTTGCTCACATGGATTTTATCGCTATTATTTCATTGCTTGGCTGGGGTCTTGGCTATTTTGGGCAACCGCATATTTTAGCTCGCTTTATGGCGGCTGACTCACATGAGGTGATGAAAAATGCGCGTCGAATTAGTATGACTTGGATGATTTTATGTTTAGGTGGAGCAATTACGGTAGGATTTTTTGGTATTGCTTTCTTTGCCAATCATCCAGAGTTTTCAGATCTCATTAATAACGGTAAACATGAACGTATTTTTATCGAGTTATCCAAATTATTGTTTAATCCATGGGTTGCTGGTGTTTTATTAGCGGCGATTTTGGCTGCGGTGATGAGCACGTTAAGTTGTCAGTTACTTGTCTGTTCAAGCGCATTAACGGAAGATTTTTATCGTGCCTTTTTTAGACCGAAAGCAAAACAACGTGAACTTGTTTGGATTGGACGAATTATGGTTTTACTGGTATCAGTCATCGCCATTTTGTTAGCAATTAACCCTAATAATAGTGTCTTAGATTTAGTTAGTCATGCATGGGCAGGGTTTGGTGCTGCCTTTGGTCCCATTATTGTGTTTTCAGTATTTTGGTCTCGCATGACACGCAATGGCGCTCTAGCAGGTATGATTACAGGAGCGGCAACAGTATTGCTTTGGATTAATTTTAATTGGTTTAATCTTTATTCACTTATTCCGGGTTTCTTATTTGCGTCTTTAGCGATAGTAATCTTTAGTTTATGTGATAAAAAACCGAATGAAATAGTGGAAGATCATTTTAAACAAGCTTATAAACGTTATCATAATAAAGTAGAATAGATTTCAATAAAAATAGAGTTATCCAAAGTCAAATTTCAACGTAATAAAATTTTTATAGGTAAAATAACATGACAAAAAATGTGATCAAACAACTGCAAGAGCGAGGATTGATTGCTCAACTGACAGATGAAAAAGCACTCATGGAACTAATTGAACAAAATCCCATAGCGCTTTATTGTGGTTTTGATCCCACGGCTGATAGTTTGCATCTAGGTCATTTGGTACCATTACTTTGTTTAAAACGCTTTCAGTTAGCCGGTCATAAACCGATTGCGCTTGTTGGCGGCGCAACAGGTTTAATTGGTGACCCGAGTTTTAAAGCCGTTGAACGTAAATTAAATACTCAAGAGACTGTTGTTGAGTGGAGCGAAAAAATTAAACAACAAGTTTCTCCATTCTTAGATTTTAATTGTGGTGCAAATGCAGCGATTGTCGCTAATAACTATGATTGGTTTGGTGGCATGAATGTATTAACTTTTTTACGTGACATTGGTAAATATTTTTCAGTTAACGCCATGATTAACAAAGAATCAGTCAAACAACGTATTGATCGTGATGAAGCTGGGATTTCATTTACTGAGTTTTCTTACAGTTTATTACAATCTTATGATTTTGCATGTTTAAATAAAGATCATAATGTGGTGTTACAAATTGGGGGATCAGATCAATGGGGTAATATTACTGCCGGTATTGATTTAACTCGTCGATTACATCAAAAACAAGTTTATGGTTTAACGGTTCCTTTAATTACCAAATCTGACGGTACAAAATTTGGTAAAACGGAAAGCGGTGCGGTTTGGCTTGACCCTAAAAAGACCAGTCCGTATAAATTCTATCAATTCTGGATTAATACCGCTGATGCTGATGTTTATCGTTTCTTAAAATTCTTTACTTTCATGTCATTAAATGAAATTGATGCACTTGAAGAAGAAGATAAAAATAGCGGTGTGGCACCAAGAGCACAATATGTTCTTGCTGAAGAGGTCACACGTTTAGTCCATGGTGAAGAAGGCTTAATGGCAGCCAAACGGATCACTGAAAGTTTATTCTCAGGAAAATTAGCCGATCTATCTCAAGCCGATTTTGAACAATTGGCGCAAGACGGTATGCCAACGATTACGGTTGAGGGCGATATTGATTTGCAACAAGCGATCGTTAATGCACAGTTTGCACCGTCAAGAGGCCAAGCCAGAACAATGATTGAATCTAATGCGATTTCAGTTAATGGTGAACGTAACGCGACAACAGATTATCATTTTTCACAAGAAGATAAGCTTTTTGGACGTTATACATTACTTCGTCGAGGTAAGAAATATTACTGCTTACTAATTTGGAGTTAATTTATGAAAAATATACTATCTATTCAGTCACATGTTGTATTTGGTCATGCAGGTAATAGTGCTGCTGTATTCCCTATGCGTCGTGTGGGAGTAAATGTATGGCCTTTAAATACTGTGCAATTTTCAAATCATACGCAATATCGTCAATGGACAGGCACGGTAATGCCAGCATCGCATTTAACTGATATCGCCGATGGCATTAATGCCATCGGTGAACTTAAACGATGTGACGCAGTATTAAGTGGTTATATGGGATCCCCTGAACAAGGTAGTGCAATAACCGAAATAGTAAAAAAAGTAAAAGCTGTAAATCCCAATGCAATTTATCTTTGTGATCCTGTTATGGGGCATCCTGAAAAAGGTTGTTTTGTTGCACCAGGCGTATCTGAATTTTTGTGTAATACTGCATTACCGATAGCGGATATGATGGCGCCTAATATTTTGGAGCTAGAAGAGTTAAATGGAAAACAGCCAATTAATAACGTTGAAGAAGCGGTATTTGCATGTAAAGCACTTTGTAAAAAAGGGCCTAAAGCGATTTTAGTTAAACATTTAAGTCGTGCGGGGTATCGTAAAGATCGTTTTGAAATGTTACTCGTTACAGAACATGAAGCATGGCACATTGAGCGCCCTTTAGTTGACTTTGGCGTGAGACAGCCTGTTGGTGTAGGCGATATGACGAGTGGATTGTTTTTAGCGAATATTTTGCTTGGTAAATCGCTGGTTGAGGCGTTAGAACATACCACTTCTGCGGTTTATGCTGTTATGCTTGAAACCTTGAAACTCAATGAATATGAGCTTCAATTAGTTGCCGCTCAAGATGAAATAGCAAAGCCTTCACAATGGTTTCATGCGAAAAAAATTGATTAATTTTATAAATGTGTAAAAATGGGAATAATTTAATTTAAAACTTTTACAAAATAAAAATGAGGGGACAATGGAAGACAATATTTCATTGGGTGGAATGCTTTCCAGCTTACGCAGTAATATGGGACTTACTCAAGATGATATTGCTAGTAGAATTCATGTGCGTACAGCGGTAGTCGATGAAATTGAAAACGACTTACCAGTTCATGCTCCTCTTGTTTTTATTAAAGGTTATATTAGAGCCTATGCAGAAATTGTTGGCTTGCCTGTTGAAGAATATAAAGCCCATCTTGACAAACTTTCTAAGCATTATGAGTCAGCACAAAAAGCAAACCGTATACCGAGATATAAACGAAAAAAAAGTGGCAAAAAGCTTTTATTAATTTTTTTATTAATTCTTAGTTGTGTGATAGGGGCAACCGTATACTATATCAACAAGCAAAATAAAAATAATTATGTTGAAGTAAGTCATTATATTTCTCCATCATTAGCAGATTCTGACCGTGTTAAGAGTTAGCAAATTTTATCACTCTAATACAGACATTTGATGCAAATCTTGTTAAGATCACTAGCTAGTTATTTTGTTATATCATTAGGCGTGTTATGAGTCATCAGGATTCACCGATTATCAGACGAGAATCTACCCGAATTTATGTCGGCAGTGTGCCTATTGGTGGTGGTGCGCCTATTGCTGTTCAATCCATGACGAATACTCGTACGACGGATGTTGACAAAACTGTTGCTCAGATTCAAGCGCTTGAGCGTGTTGGTGTCGATATTGTACGTGTGTCGATTCCAACAATGGATGCGGCAGAAGCGTTTAAATTGATTAAACAACAAGCGAAAGTTCCACTTATTGCTGATATTCACTTTGATTATCGTATTGCTTTAAAAGTGGCGGAATATGGTGTGGATTGTTTAAGAATTAATCCCGGTAATATCGGTAATGAATCAAGAATTCGAGCGGTTGTTGATTGTGCTAAAGATAAAAATATTCCAATAAGAATTGGGGTTAATTCAGGTTCTCTTGAAAAAGATATTCAAGAAAAATATGGCGAACCGACGCCACGGGCAATTGTTGAATCGGCGTTGCGTCATGTTGACATTTTGGATAGGTTTAATTTCGACCAATTCAAAGTGAGTGTGAAAGCGTCAGATGTATTTACAGCGGTGGATGCCTATCGACTCTTAGCTAAACAGATAAAACAACCCCTACATTTGGGGATCACTGAAGCTGGTGGCGTTCGCAGTGGTGCAATTAAGTCGGCAATAGGTTTAGGTTTGTTATTATCGGAAGGTATTGGCGATACATTGCGTGTCTCTTTAGCCGCTGATCCTACAGAAGAAGTTAAAGTTGGTTTTGATATATTAAAATCGCTGAGAATTCGATCTCGTGGTATTAACTTTATTGCTTGTCCGACCTGTTCAAGACAAGAGTTTGATGTCATTAATACAGTCAATACGTTAGAACAACGTTTAGAAGATATCATTACACCAATGGATGTATCGATTATTGGTTGTGTTGTTAATGGGCCAGGTGAAGCTTTAGCTTCAACAATGGGTGTTGCTGGCGGTCATAATAAAAGTGGCTTTTATGAAGATGGTGTGCGTATTGGTCGTATAGATAACGAACAGATGATCGATGAGCTGGAAGCGAAAATTCGAGCTAAAGCATCAATACTAAAAAACAGAATTGCAGCAACTGAACTATAATTTTATTAGATAGCGAATACATAAATGACAGAGAAAAAAATCCAATCTATTCGGGGAATGAATGACTTACTCCCAACAGATAGTGCGAGTTGGCAACAAATTGAAAAAATCGTTAAAGGTGTATTAAATAGCTATGGCTATAATGAGATAAGAACACCCATTGTTGAAGACACTGCGCTATTTAAAAGAGCCGTCGGTGAAGTGACGGATATTGTCGAAAAAGAGATGTATACTTTTAATGATCGTAATGATGAAAGTATCACTTTACGTCCCGAAATTACTGCGGGTTGTGTGCGTGCGGGCATTGAACATGGGCTTTTTTATAACCAAGAACAACGTCTTTGGTATTTAGGGCCTGCATTTCGTTACGAAAAACCGCAAAAAGGTCGCTATCGTCAATTTCATCAATTTGGTGTTGAAGTCTTTGGGCTTGAAGGACCTAATATTGATGCTGAATTGATTTTATTAACCGCAAGATTCTGGAAAGCACTGGGTATACAGGATCACACTTCGTTAGAATTAAATTCAATTGGCTCACTTGAAGCCAGAGCGAACTATCGTCAAGCACTCGTTGATTTTCTTGAACAACATAAAGATAAATTAGATGAAGACTGCTTACGTAGAATGTATACTAATCCATTACGTGTGCTTGATTCGAAAAATCCAGTGGTACAAGAATTACTTAATCAAGCACCAAAACTATTTGATTATTTAGATACAGAATCAAAAGAACATTTTGAAGGCCTGTGTCGTTTACTGGATAAAGCAGGAATAAAATACAATATTAATCAAAGATTAGTAAGAGGATTAGACTATTACAATCGTACAGTATTTGAATGGGTAACAAGTAGCTTAGGTGCTCAAGGTACTGTTTGCGGTGGGGGGCGCTATGATGGATTAGTGAGCCAGTTAGGTGGTCAATCAACGCCAGCTGTTGGTTTTGCTATGGGACTTGAACGATTAGTATTACTTGTTCAAGCTGTTAATCCTTCATTAAATCGAGATAGTTCGATTGATATTTATATGATTTCTTCAGGAGATGAAAACACGATTTCAGCTGCCCAATGTGTTGCTGAATTATTACGTGATGGTTTACCTGATAAACGAATTGTGACTAATTATGGAACGACTAATTTTAAGAAACAATTTGCCAAAGCAGATAAATTAGGTGCTAAAATAGCAGTTATTATTGGTGAAAATGAGTTAGCAAACCAAACGGTAACTATCAAAAACTTACAAACAGGTGAACAAACTGAAGTTGCGCAAAGCGATATTGTTCAAACTTGTTTGGCAATGATATAAATCTAAAGGAAATAGGAGATAAGCGTGAGTTATCAATCGTCAAGTGAAGAACAAATGTGGGCTTTAAAAGAGTTTCTTGCGAAAACGTGGAAAATTATTGTTGCCATAATTGTCATTGGATTATTAGCTTATTATGGTTGGAGTTACTATCAATCAAATCAAGTTAAAAAATCGGATGAAACATCAACTCGTTATAGTCAACTATTAACTCAATTGGATGAGAGTAAATCAGATTCAGTCAAAGAATTAGTCGATTTTGCTAAACAAAATAATAATATTTATGGTGTTTTTGCTGATTTACAATCCGCTAAGTTTTATGTAGACGTGTTAAAGGATTATGCAGGCGCACAATCTCTATTAACTGATGCATTGACTAAAACAAAATCTGAGCCTTTACAATCTATTATTCATATTCGGATTGCACGTTTACAGTATCAGCAAGGTCAATATAAAGAAAGTTTTGAATCCTTAGATAAAGTCACAGGAAATGCTTGGATTCCGTATGTTAATGATGTTCGAGGAGATGTATATGTCAAACTTGAACGTTATGCTGAAGCTGTTGATGCTTATAATGTTGCTTTAAGTTCACCTTCAATGGTAGGATCGAAAGAAAATATTAAAATGAAGTTAAATCAAGCTGAATATTTAAAAGCTAAGCAAAGTACTGAAACAGAAAAAAAATCTGCTGATCATGAGGCAGAACAAGGAACCCAGCTAAAAAAAGCTGAGGCGGAAGAAAATAAAAATTAATTAATCCTGCAGAAGGGTCTACACAATGAAGTTATCTAAATGTCTTTTTACTAGTGTTTTCATGTTTTCTCTTGCTGGGTGTTCTTTATTTGGTGGTGAAGAAGATGTCATACAGGTTTCACCATCACCTACTGTAAAGAATAAATTTCCGGTTAAACAAATATGGCGCAATAGTACTTCAGGCAATACTCGTATTTATTCGTTATTAGGTCCTATCAATTATGATAATGCTATTTATGCAGCGGGTCGTAGTGGAGAAGTAAAAGCCATTGATTTATCAACTGGTACCACGCTATGGGATGTGGATTTATCTGAAAGTTCGCTCTTTAATAACAAAAGTGCTATTTTTTCAGGCAGTATAAACGCAGATGATAGATATGTTTATGTTGGAAGTGAGCGGGCTATTGTTTACGCTTTAGAACGTGATAATGGAGAGTTAAAATGGGAAAAAGTAGTAAAAGGAGAAGTACTCGCTCGTCCTGTATCAACTGAAGACAAGTTAGTTGTTCATACTGGCAATGGCATTTTGCAAGGGTTTAATCGAGATACTGGTGATGAAATTTGGGAAGTGGCACTTGAAGTTCCCGCTTTATCGTTAAGGGGGAATTCAACACCTGTTATTGCGCATGGTGCTGCTATCTTTGGTGATGATACTGGATTAGTAAATGCTTATTTTGTCAACGATGGTCAATTAATTTGGCAACAACGTATCTCACAACCTACAGGATCTACAGAAATAGACAAATTAAATGATGTTGATTCAACGCCTATTGTTGAAGGAAACGTAGTTTATTCTGTAGGTTACAATGGTTATGTTGTCGCACTGGATTTGAGTGATGGTCAAATAATTTGGCGCAGAAAATTAGGTTCAAGTCATAGCTTAGCGGTTGATGAAAGCCGAATATTTGTTGTTGATCAAGACGATAATGTCCAAGCTTTATCTAAAAATGAGGGTGGAGTGCTTTGGACGCAATCGAGCTTATCTCATCGTCAATTGACCGATCCTGTTATTTATGAAAATTATGTTGTATTTGGTGATTTTGAAGGTTACTTGTATTGGCTAAATGCTGAAACGGGTGAGCTTGTAAGTAAAATAAATGTTAGTAGTAGTGGAATGATATCAAGACCATTAGTTGTGGACGAAAAATTAATCGTTCAGGCTAAAAATGGGGATATTTACGCTTTCACAATAAACGAGAGTAATTAGAGAATAAACATGGTACCTGTTGTAGCACTAGTTGGTCGACCAAATGTTGGAAAATCAACTTTATTTAATCGGTTAACAAGAACACGAGATGCGTTAGTCGCAGATTTTCCTGGATTAACCCGTGATCGTAAGTATGGACGAGCTGAAATCAAGGGCCATGAATATATTGTAATTGATACGGGTGGGATTGATGGCACTGAAGAAGGGGTTGAAAGCTTTATGGCTGACCAATCCTTACAAGCTATCGAAGAAGCCGATATTGTTTTGTTTTTAGTCGATGCAAGAGCGGGTGCCATGCCGGCAGATCATGCGATAGCTAAACACTTGCGTTCTCGTCAAAAGGCCACTTTTTTAGTTGCCAATAAGATTGATGGTATTGATGCTGATACTGCTATCTCAGATTTTTACTCATTAGGTTTAGGCGATATCCACCCCATAGCGGCAAGTCATGGGCGTGGTGTCAGTTCTTTGATTGAAACGGCGTTGGAACCTATTTTTCAATTTAAAGATCACGATGAAGATGACTTTAATGAAGACCAATTGCCACCAGATTTATCAGAATCTTATGACGATGTTGACGAAGATGATGTTGAATCACTGATTAATCAACCGATTAAAGTGGCTATTGTCGGGCGTCCGAATGTAGGTAAGTCAACACTAACCAACCGAATTTTAGGTGAAGAACGGGTTGTAGTCTATGATATGCCAGGTACAACTCGAGATAGTATCTATATCCCAATGACTCGTGACGAACGAGAATATGTTTTAATTGATACAGCAGGGGTGCGTAAACGTGGTAAGGTAACGCAAACCGTCGAAAAGTTTTCAGTGATTAAAACATTACAAGCGATTGAAGATGCAAATGTTGTCATATTGGTGATTGATGCCAGAGAAGGTATCTCAGATCAGGATTTATCATTACTCGGCTTTATTATCAATAGTGGGCGTTCACTTGTTATTGCCGTCAATAAGTGGGATGGGTTATCACAAGACATCAAAGAGCAAGTTAAAACAACACTAGATGACCGACTTGATTTTATTGATTTTGCTCGTTTGCATTTTATTTCGGCTTTACATGGTAGTGGTGTGGGTAATTTATTTGATTCAATCCAAGAAGCTTATGAATGTGCAACCCGTCGGGTAAATACTGCATTATTAACCAAAATTATGCAAATGGCACAAGACGATCACCAACCACCTCTCGTTCGTGGACGTCGAGTAAAACTCAAATATGCCCATGCCGGAGGCTACAATCCACCTATTGTGGTTGTTCACGGAAATCAAGTTGAAGATCTTCCCGATTCTTATAAACGATATTTAATGAACTATTTTAGACGCTCATTAAAAATTATGGGAACGCCGATTCGAATCCAATTTAAAGAAGGGGCGAATCCTTTTGAAGGTCGAAAAAATAGTTTAACGGCATCACAACAACGTAAACGACGTCGATTGATGAAACACGTTAGAGGTCGTAAATAGTTTATGTCAAAAAAAAATATAGCAGGGCAAAGTCAAGAAGGCTTGTGCCCTAAATGTCATCATAAAATGGATGTTATGTCTGTCCAGCATTACGTTTGTGCTCACTGTAAACAACATTTTATCGAACACTATATTTGCCCTACTTGTCATCAACCTGCTCAAATGATCAAAGGCTGTGGTGCCATAAATTATATTTGTCAAACTGATGGATTAATCTCCAGCAGTAAAGTGATATTTCAATATTTACCAGAATAGAAAATCTATCTATATAAAAACCATAAGAGGTTATTTCATGCGTATTATTTTATTAGGTGCACCAGGTGCGGGAAAAGGAACTCAAGCACAATTCATTATGAAAAAATATGGTATTCCTCAAATTTCAACCGGCGATATGTTACGTGCAGCAGTGAAAGCAGGTACGCCACTTGGTCAACAGGCTAAAGAATTAATGGATGCCGGTAAACTTGTTACTGATGAACTCGTGATTGCATTAGTGAAAGAACGTATTGCACAAGATGATTGTGCAAATGGGTTTTTATTAGATGGATTCCCTCGAACTGTACCCCAAGCTGATGCTATGAAATCAGCAGATATTAATGTTGACTATATACTTGAATTTGATGTGCCTGATTCTGTTATTATTGATCGAATGAGTGGACGCCGAATTCATGCGCCATCAGGTCGAGTTTATCATGTCCGTCATAATCCACCTAAAGTAGAAAATGTTGACGATATTACGGGTGAACCTTTAACAACTCGCAAAGATGATCATGAAGAGATTGTCCGTAAACGCCTTGTTGAATATCATCAATTAACTAAACCTTTAATTGATTACTATCAACATGAAGCGAAAGAAGGTCGTGCAAAATACTACCGCATTGATGGTACCCAATCTGTATCTGATGTGACAAACGAACTTGTTAAAATCTTAGATTAATTAATCGATCGCTAAAAAAGCCAGTTATACATTTGTTATCTGGCTTTTTAATTTTGATTATAGTGTCGCTTTTAATGCCTGTGCTAAATCAGAAATAATATCATCAATATGTTCTATCCCAATAGACAAACGAATCATTTCTTGACTTACTCCTGCCTTTTTCAGTTCTTCATTATTAAGTTGTCTATGCGTAGTTGATGCAGGGTGACAAGCTAATGAGCGTGTATCGCCTATATTGACCAGACGAATAATTAATTTTAGTGCATCAATAAATTTAGCGCCCGCAGGTTTTCCACCTTTAATACCAAACGATAAAATGCCAGCAGGTAAATGATTATCCATCTGTTTTACCGCTAAATCATGTTCAGGATGATTGCTAAGACCAGCATAGTTAACCCATTCAACTTGTGGGTGTGAGACTAGATATTTTGCAACGTTGAGTGTATTTTGACAGTGGCGTTCCATGCGCAAAGAAAGAGTTTCAAGCCCTTGTAGTATCAAAAAAGTATTAAATGGCGATAGTGCAGCGCCCATATTGCGTAAAGGGATTACTCGACAACGTGCAATGTAAGCCGCATTACCAAAGGTATCCGTATAAGAGACACCATGATAAGATGGATCTGGTTGATTAAGCATTGGATATCTATCCGCATATTTTTTCCATGGAAACCGTCCTGAATCAACGATGATTCCTCCAAGACTATTACCATGTCCACCAATATATTTAGTTAATGAATGCACGACAATATCGGCACCAAATTCAAATGGTCGGCAAAGTGCAGGACTGGCAACGGTATTGTCGACAATTAACGGAATACCATGTCGATGTGCGATGTCGGCAAGTTGGCTTAAATCAACAATATTACCTGCAGGATTGCCAATACTTTCGCAATATATGGCCTTGGTTTTTTCATCAATTTGCTGTTCTATAGCCACTAAATCGTTATGAGGAGCAAACTTGGTTGTAATACCAAAATTAGGTAAGGTATGGGCAAATAAATTATAAGTTCCGCCATATAATTGCGAAACAGAAACAATATTTTCGCCAGAAAAGGTAATTGCTTGAATAGCATAAGTGATAGCCGCCATGCCCGATGCAACAGCTAAAGCACCAATACCACCTTCAAGCGCAGCGACTCGAGCTTCGAGTACGGCGTTAGTTGGGTTAGTTATACGGGTATAAATATTGCCAGCGACTTTTAAATCAAATAAATCTGCGCCATGTTGTGTATCATCAAAAGCATAAGAGGTTGTTTGATAAATGGGAACAGCAACAGCATGAGTAGTGGGTTCAGGGGTATAACCTGTGTGAAGTGCAATGGTTTCTGGTTTCATGATTGAGCCTCGTCGGAATAACAAGGCTCTATTTTGTACAAAAATTGATGAAAAAGTAAAGTGTTATAAAACCATTCTTACAATATCTATTTCACCTAATTCTTTATATAAATTTTCAATCTGATCAATGTGTGTTGCATTGATAGTAATCGACACAGAATGATAATTCCCTTTACTGCTAGGTTTGATTGACGGACTGTAATCACCCGGTGCGTGACGTTGGATAACGGAAACGACTTTATCAACCAGTTCTGGTTTAGCTTCTCCCATGACTTTATAAGTAAAAGAACAAGGAAAATCTAATAATTCTTTTAAATTTGTTTTCTGTTGCATAATTTTATGTTTCTCACGTAATCGGTATGTTTGGGGTATTACTACCAGGAATAACAGTCATATATAGGCGCTTTGATGTTCTTCAAGTGATCAAGCATAAACTTCGCTTCTTAAAGTATTCAAATTGATCTATGATAGATTAATTTTATCACAGCTTAGTTAGCATTATCCTATAAATTATAAAAAAGGTTGAAAAATATGTTAGCACACTCCGATGATAGAGAACCTTTTGGTACATTGTTAGGTTATGCCCCAGGTGGCGTTGCCATTTACTCTTCTGATTATGAAACATTAGACCCAACTCAATACCCTGATGATGCCTCTTTTCGAAGTTATTCCGGGCATGAATATATGGGATATAAATGGCAATGCGTTGAATTTGCAAGGCGTTTTTTATTTCTTAATTATGGTATTGTGTTTACTGATGTCGGCATGGCTCATGAAATTTTTTCACTTCGTGTCTTAAGACAAGTCATCAATGAAGCGATATTGCCTTTACAAGCTTTTGCTAATGGTGGTAAGAAAAAACCCGAAGCTGGCGCATTACTTATTTGGGATGATGGTGGTGTTTTCGATAGAACCGGTCATGTTGCTATTATTACCGAAGTCTTTGAAGATAAAGTTCGGATAGCTGAACAAAATGTTATTCATACCCGATTACCAATTGGTCAACATTGGACTCGTGAATTAAGGATGACGGTCACCGACGATGGTTATTTGTTACATGATACGTTTGACGATACCACCATATTAGGTTGGATGATTCAAACCGAAAATACACAATATAGTCTACCACAACCAACCGTACCGGCGCCTTTACTGGCTATTCATAGTCAACATATTGAAAATCAAGGTCAATTTGATATTAACTGGCTTAATGAGCAAGATAGTTTAGAAAATGCTTATATCCAAGCGGCAGGGCATGCAATTAGTCATGATGATCACTACCGATATTTCACTATTTCTGAAAGTGCCGAGCAAGAACTTATTCGAGCGACCAATGAGTTACATCTTATGTATTTACATGCAACCGATAGAGTACTAAAAGATGATAACTTGCTGATGAATTTTAATATCCCCGAAATTTTATGGCCTCGTTTGCGACTGTCATGGCAACAACGACGTTATCAAATGATAACCGGTCGGCTAGATTTTTGCATGGATGAACGAGGCTTTAAAGTTTATGAATATAATGCTGATTCGGCATCGTGTCATACTGAAGCTGGACAGATACTACAAAATTGGGCAATACAAGCTGGGCTAAATGTTGGCGTAAACCCTAGTGCTGGGTTGCTTAACGCATTAGCGAGTTGTTGGAAGCATAGCGATGCACAAGCTTTTATCCATATTATGCAAGATAATGATAATGAAGAAAATTATCATGCTTTATTTATGCAAAAAGCCCTAACACAAGCAGGATTTAAGAGCAAAATTTTACGAGGTTTGAGCGGCTTAAAATGGGATAAACGCGGTCGGTTAGTTGATGATGAAGATCGTCAAGTAACCTGTGTCTGGAAAACATGGGCATGGGAAACTGTATTAGAACAACTTCGTCAAGAAAGTGAAGCCCAAATAGCCGGATTACCAATACGGACTTGGCATCCAGAAAATGCGGTAAGGTTGATAGACGTTCTTTTACGTCCCGAAGTCACTGTATTTGAACCTTTATGGACAGTTATTCCAAGCAATAAAGCGATTTTACCGGTGCTGTGGTCTCTATTTCCTAATCATCGTTATTTATTAGAGTCTACATTCGAACTTAATACAAGTTTAGAGAAAAAGGGGTATGCCGTTAAGCCGATTGCAGGGCGTCGTGGGAGTGATATTCAATTAGTCAGCAGCAAAGAAACCATTTTGGGGAAAACTGTCGGTAAATTTGCTAAACAAGAAAACATCTATCAAGAATTGTGGTGTTTACCGAAAGTCGATGATCGTTATTTGCAAATCTGTACTTTCACTGTCGGCGGACATTATGGGGGAACCTGTTTACGTTCTGATCCATCCTTAGTCATTCGGGGAGATAGTGATATGCAACCATTACGAGTATTGACTGATGATATGTTTTTAAAATGACGATTAGGTTAGGATTATCTTGCAGTATGTTAAAAATCGATTAAAAAAAATCTTAACTTATCCTATAGATACCAATTACAACAGATGTATTTTCTGTTAGAATTAGTTACATTACTAATTTGTAATGTTTAGATACTGAAGGACAGGCGTTGGGATAAGCTATGAAAAGGATCTGATTTGATCCGTATGTTAAACAAGAGTTATTGTAATTATTTAAAACTTGTGAGTATCTATAAATATACAATCGTAATTGAAATACTATAATAGTTATAAATCTAGATTTTATAATTTAATGGTAATATCTAGATAATAGCAAAAGGTATTTTTCAAAAAAATATATATTAAAAATTAATAAAAGTATTTTAATTGATATAAAGAATAAAAAATTTAAAATCAACAAGATAGTGTTAACTTGTAATGAAATAAGAGGAATGAAATTATGAATAAATTGATAGTGATACTAACACTAAGTATGTCCCTTGTTTTAGCCGGATGCCAATCAACTAACGGAAACACCAAAGATGTTGATCCTGCATTAACTAAAGGAAATGCGGGTAATTTCTTTAGCAAATCAGCATGGCAATCTTGTGCTGTTGGTGCAGGTATAACTGGTGTGGGTTGTTTATTATTAAAAGGTAATGCTGCTACTTGTATAGCATCTGCTGCTGTAGGTTGTGGCGTTATGATGGGGGCTAATCATTACCTTGAAGCTAAGCGTTCAGAGTACATAGATAAAGAACAACGCCTTGATGCTTATATTTATGATATTCAACAAAATACCTTAGAAATTCAGGCGGTGACTGAAGCAGCTAAAGGTGTATTAAATAAAAATCTTGCAACACTTAATGCGCTTAATCGACAAATACAAAATGAATCTATTAGTCGAAATCAAGCTAAAAACGAATTAAATAAAATTGATGCGAATATTGCTTATTTAAATGAAAAATTAGGAAGAATGAAAAAAGTTGAAAGCGACTGGGTTTCTCTTTCTTCAAAAGAAAAAATAGCAGGACTTAATGTAGCAAAACTTAATAAGCAAATAAATCAATTGCATAAACAAATTTCATCACTTGAAAAACAAATAAATATCGTAAGTAAGCAACGTTCAGTAGTACAGGTAAGTTAATAATGAAAAAACGATGTCTAGTTTTACTCAGCCCAATTCTTTTTGTATTGGGTTGTTCAACAACACCAGATAAGTGTGATCCGAAGAAAAAGGATGCCACTATATTTGAAAAAATTGGTTGCAATTATTCAGGAAGTTATAACACTCGCATCGAAGAAAAACAAAAAATTTTAGATAATGAAAAAAAAGTTAATCAGAAATTTAGAGATATTTATGCGAACATTGAAAAGCAGAAAAATAATTCATCCTATACTATTATGCAAAAGCAAGAGCAATTGGAACAACTTAAAATTGATCTAATTAGTTTAACTAATGAAATAAAAATAAAAGCAAAACAGACAGGTCGAACAGATTTACAGGAAAAAGTTCTCGATATAGAACAGCAACAAGAGAAAGTCAGTAATTCCACTTCATCTGAAACTGAGAAAACGGAAGAATTAGATAAATTAAATAAAAAACTTCAACAACTACAAAAATCTTTGAATATTTAGTTTTCTTAGAATGAAGTGTTGTTGGGATAGAATCAGGCTTTGAATATTGAGAATCTAACTTTATTGGAGCAATTTCTTTCTTAATTTTATATAAAAAACCAGACGGGAAGTCTGGTTTTTTTAATTATCGAATTCTATTTTAGATACTTCATGAATTATTTCATTTAATACCTAATCCAATAAAATTAGTTAGAAATCCAAGTTAGCAGCTTTAAGAGCATTTTCTTCGATAAATAATCGACGTGGTTCAACTTCATCCCCCATTAGTGTGGTAAATAGTTGATCCGCTTCTATAGCATCTTTAATTGTCACTTGTAACATACGACGACTGGTTGGATCCATTGTGGTTTCCCATAATTGTTCTGGATTCATTTCACCCAACCCTTTATAACGTTGGATAGTCAGACCACGGCGTGATTCTTTAATTAACCAATCAACGGCTTCTTCAAAAGAACTAACCGGTTGTTTTCGTTCTCCTCTTTGGATATAAGCACTCTCTTCTAAGAGTTCTCTTAACTGTTTACCCAAATGACAAATGTTACGATACTCATTACTGTGAATAAATACCTGATCTAATGCATAGTTATTATCTACTCCATGCGTTCTCACTTTGATGACAGGTACATAAAGTTGTGTTTTTTCATTATATTCAGCTGAATAACGGTAACTACTACCATGTTGTTCTTTATTCGATAAATTGTCGACAATGGTTTTTGCCCAATTTTCGACTAATTGCTTATCTTTAAGTATATTTTCATCTAATACATCATGGTAAACCAGCTCAGACAGTAATGCTTTAGGATAACGGCGTTCCATTTTCGCGATGAGCTTTTCAACTTTTTGATACTCAGCAATCAATCTTTCTAAGGCTTCGCCAGCCAGTGCAGGCGCATGATCGTTAACATGCAATGAAGCATCTTCAAGCGCCAATGCTATTTGGAATTGCGTCATCGCTTCATCATCTTTGATGTATTGTTCTTGTTTCCCTTTTTTCACTTTATAGAGTGGTGGTTGCGCAATATAAACATAACCACGTTCGATAATTTCGGGCATTTGACGATAGAAAAAGGTTAATAGTAATGTTCGAATATGTGAACCGTCGACGTCGGCATCGGTCATGATAATAATGCTGTGATATCGCATTTTATCTGGGTTATATTCATCACGACCAATTCCACAACCCAATGCTGTAATCAGTGTAGCAACTTCTTGTGAAGAAAGCATTTTATCAAAGCGAGCTTTCTCTACATTCAAGATTTTACCTTTGAGCGGTAAAATGGCTTGGTTTTTGCGGTTTCGTCCCTGTTTTGCAGAACCGCCCGCAGAGTCCCCTTCCACTAAGTAAAGTTCAGATAGGGCAGGGTCTTTTTCTTGGCAATCAGCCAGTTTACCCGGCAAGCCTCCTAAATCTAATGCACCTTTACGCCGTGTCATCTCACGCGCTTTACGAGCGGCTTCACGTGCTCTTGCTGCATCAATAATTTTACCTACCACGATTTTTGCATCAGATGGGTTTTCAAGCAGATATTCGGCTAATTTTTCACCCATTACCGATTCAACAGCCGATTTTACTTCTGACGAAACTAGCTTATCTTTAGTTTGAGATGAGAATTTTGGATCAGGTACTTTGACCGATACAACCGCGATGAGTCCTTCACGAGCATCATCACCGGTCGCACTAATTTTCGCTTTTTTGCTGTATCCTTCCACTTCCATATAATTGTTTAGGGTGCGGGTCATTGCTCCACGAAAACCGGCTAAATGGGTACCGCCGTCTCGTTGAGGAATATTATTGGTGAAACAATAAATATTTTCTTGGTAACCGTCATTCCACTGTAAAGCGATTTCAACACCTATACCGTCTTTTTCCGTACTGAAGTAAAAGATTTTTGGATGAATCGGGTTTTTATTTTTATTCAAGTATTCAACAAAAGCTTGTATCCCACCTTCGTAGTGGTAATGTTCGCTTTTACCGGTACGTTCATCAAGCAATCTGATTGAAACACCTGAATTTAAGAATGATAGCTCACGTAAGCGTTTAGCTAAAACTTCATAAACAAATTCAATATTAGTAAAGGTTTCTGGGCTTGGCCAAAAACGCACATAAGTACCCGACTCACTAGTCTCGCCAATGATTTTTAACGGCTCTTGAGGGACACCTAAATGGTAAACTTGTTGGTGAATTTTTCCTTCACGATAAATGACCAATTCTAATTTATCAGATAGGGCATTAACGACGGAAACCCCCACACCATGTAAACCACCAGATACTTTATATGAATTATCATCAAATTTTCCGCCAGCATGTAATACCGTCATAATGACTTCAGCTGCTGAAACTCCTTCTTCTTCATGGATACCGGTTGGAATACCACGACCATCATCTCGTACTGAGACTGAATTATCAGGATGAATGGTCACTTCAATGTGATGACAATAGCCAGCTAATGCTTCGTCAATGGCATTATCAACAACTTCAAAAACCATATGGTGAAGTCCTGTTCCATCATCAGTGTCACCAATATACATACCTGGACGTTTTCGGACAGCATCAAGTCCTTTAAGTACTTTAATGCTAGAAGAATCATAAGAATTTGACATGGATCTCTCGACTTGTTTGATTTATTTATATCATTCTGTATATTTAGGAAATTATACCAGATTTTATGTGAAAAATCTTATCATTTTCGTCAATCATATGGGTTACTTGGTCTTGGCTAACCGCGGTGATAAACACTTGTGAATTCGCCATTTTTAACCGTTTAGCTAATAACGCTCGTTTATGATGATCTAATTCTGACGCAAAATCATCAATTAAATAGACACAAGGTTGTGCGCTTTGTTTTGAATAATATTCACCTTGCGCAAGACGTAGTGCACACATCAATAATTTTAATTGTCCCCGTGATAAGAAATCTTCAACAGGTATATTGTCGATACGCAAACGGATATCGGCTTTATGTGGGCCTAATGAAGTATAGTTGAGTAATCTATCTCGTTCATACTGTTTGTGTAATATGTCGCTATAATTAATGTTTTGTTCCCACCCTTGATAATATTGACAATTAAGCAGATATTCAGGCAAAAAGTCATGGCAGGTTTGTATGATTTCGGGAAAAATATGCTGTGAATACTCCGAGCGAATTTGACTTATTTTTTCAGCAATGGGAGCCAGCTCTTTATCCCAAGGTAACAGTTGATTATAACTCGTGGATTGTTTTAATAAGGCATTACGTTGCTTAAATAATCGCTTTAAATTGTTCCATAAATGGATAAATTCAGGATAATGATGAAAACACCCCCAATCAATAAAAGCTCGTCGATATTTAGGCCCACCAATAAGTAAATCAAATCCTTCTGGTGTAATTAATTGAATGGGTAAGAGTTTAGCAAGATCGGTTAATCGAAATCCCTCATCACCATCAATTTTAATTCTATTATCATTATTACGTGCTTTGACTAATCCAATGGTTCGGGTTTGTTGATTAGATGATTCAATTTGGCTAAATAACGTTAATTCAGATTGTTCATGCTGAATAATACGATTGGACTGTATATGTCTAAATGCTCGTCCATGACCAAGCATATAAATAGCTTCAAGTAAGCTAGTTTTACCACTACCATTATCGCCAACAATAAAGTTGAAATGGGGGGATAAACACAGCTCGGTATAAGATATATTACGAAAATGATGGATTTTGATCTGTGAAAGAATCATATAAGCTAAGTTATTCCGGCCTAAGCCGGAAAGGTTAAATTTGATTATAAGCGCATTGGCATCACAACATAAATGGCTGACTGATCATTAATGTCTTCAATTTGTACACTTGATGTGGCATCAGTTAAAAGTAGTTGTACGCTATCGCACTTCAACGTATTTAATATATCTAATAAATAGGTCACATTAAAGCCAATTTCAAGTTCTGCTGAAGAATATTTTACATCAACCACTTCTTCTGCTTCTTCTTGTTCTGGGTTATTTGCTGTAATTTTTAATTGGTTATTGTGAACATGAAGCCGGATACCGCGAAATTTTTCATTGGATAAAATGGCGACACGTGATAACGAATTTCTAAACTCTTCGCACGAAACTTCTAATGGTTTATCAGGATTACGTGGTAATACTCGTTTGTAATCTGGGAATCTGCCGTCAATCAGTTTAGAGGTGAAGGTAAAATCGCCAAGATTAACTCGTAAGTTATTATTACCAATTTGGATATTGATAATGTCGTCATTATCACTCACCAATTTTGCCAGTTCAATAACGCCTTTTCTTGGTAAAATCACAGAACAGGAAGTTGCAATATTTTGACCAATAGGTTGCGAACAAAGAGCAAGTCGATGTCCATCGGTTGCAACAGATTTTAAAAGTCCATCTTCGATTTCGAATAACATACCATTAAGGTAGTATCTTACATCTTGGTTAGCCATCGAAAACTGGACGGCATCAATAAGACGTTTGATTGTTTTTTGTGGTACAGAAAGTTCGACATCGCTTTGCCAATTTTCTAAGTTAGGAAAATCACTCGCAGGTAGTGTTGATAAGGAAAATTTACTTCGACCAGATTGAATCATCAATCGATTATCATCAACAGTTATCGAAATCTGAGCACTATTAGGTAAATTTCGACAAATATCAAGAAACTTTCGGGCAGGTACTGTGGTTGCACCCGATTCATTTGCTTCCGTTAGCGGGATATGAGCAATCATCTCTATTTCAAGGTCGGTGCCAGTCATGGATAATGTATTATCACTTACTTGTAATAACAAATTACCTAAAATCGGTAGCGTTGGGCGACTACTTAAAGGTGCACTAACAAGTTGCAATGGTTTAATTAGTTTTTCTCGATCAATAATAAATTTCATAATGTTGATTCTTTTATTAAGTTGATAATGTTCGAATTAAATTGGAATAATCCTCTTTAATATCATTGCTTTCTTCTTTTAATTCGGCGATCTTTCTGCATGCATGCAATACGGTCGTATGATCTCTTCCACCAAAGCCATCACCAATTTCGGGAAGGCTTTTATTTGTTAATTCTTTTGCTAATGCCATAGCGACTTGCCGTGGTCTTGCAACAGAACGGGAGCGACGTTTAGAAAGTAGATCCGATACTTTAATTTTATAATACTCTGCAACCGTTTTTTGGATATTATCAATAGTAATTAATTTTTCTTGTAAGGCAAGCAAATCTTTTAGCGCATCTTTGACAAAATCAATGGTGATTGCTTTACCTGTGAAATTTGCATTGGCAATTACCCGATTTAATGCGCCTTCTAGTTCTCGCACATTAGAACGTAATCGTTTAGCAATAAAAAAAGCGACCTCTTCAGGTAATTTTATATTATTTTCTTCGGCTTTTTTCATCAAAATTGCGACTCGTGTTTCAAGTTCTGGTGGTTCAATCGCAATCGTTAAGCCCCAGCCAAAACGTGATTTTAGGCGATCTTCAACGCCATCAATTTCTTTTGGATAGCGGTCTGAAGTTAAAATAATTTGTTGGTTACCTTCTAATAATGAATTAAAGGTATGAAAGAATTCTTCTTGTGAACGCTCTTTATTGGCAAAGAATTGGATATCATCGATAAGTAATGCATCAACAGAACGATAGTAAATTTTGAACTCTTCTATCGCATTATTTTGCAGTGCCTTTACCATATCTTGAACAAATCGTTCAGAATGCATGTAGACCACTTTGGCGTTACTTTTGACTTCCATAATTTGATTGCCAACAGCATGTAATAAATGGGTCTTACCTAAACCCGTTGAGCCATATAAAAATAGTGGGTTATAAGCCTTTCCAGGATTTTGAGCAACTTGCTTGGCAGCAGCAACGGCGAGTTGGTTAGATTTACCTTCAACAAAACTGTTGAAAGTATGTTTATGGTTAATTCCCGAGTGATAGGTATGATTATTATTACTTTCTTTGGTTGTTTTCCATGCTGGCATTACATTTGTTTTAGGTTGATTACTCTTAGCTTTTTTTTCCATTGACAATGTTGACCCCACTTCAAGGTATAGCTTTAGGGAATCATCATTAAACAGGGTATTGAGTAACTGAGATATAGTGCTGAGGTATTTATTTTTAACCCAATCTAATACAAATCTGTTTGGTGCATAAATATAGAGTTTATTATCAACCAGTTCCGCTTGCAACGGACGAATCCATAAGTTGAATTCCGTTGTAGGAAGTTCTTCTTGTAATTGAGAAAGACATTCTTGCCAAATAGCGGTAGGCACAAGTAACTCCTTTAACTTTTATTACTAACAGCGAGTCAATAATTATAATCTTTTTTGTGGATAATTTGTAGATCAAGGTTAATATATAATTTATTTACTAACAAGTTAATGTAGACAAAAAAACCCGGTCATGCCGGGTTTTTTTATTACTACACAAAACGATTAAATTAGTGTGTAGTATCTCTCGTTACTTGAACTTCTTGAAGGTTACGAGCTTTAACTTCGATTTGTACACGACGATCCGGAGCTAAACATGCTTTTAAGTCAGCACCACGTCTACTGTTACATTCACTGCCAGTAACTGGTTGAGATTTACCTACACCACGTGCGCTGATGATATCAGACGGAACACCTTTAGAAACTAAGTATCTCATTACAGAATGAGCACGTTGTTCTGAAAGTTTTTGGTTATAGTTTTCTGAACCGATACGGTCAGTATGACCGATTACTACGATTGCAGTTTGTGTTGGGCTAAGTTTAACTAGATCTTGTAGTAATCTGTCTAACTCTTGACGACCTTTTTCTTTTAAGTCAGCTTTTGCGTAAGCAAATAATACGTCAGCGTTTAAATCGTAAACTCTTTCTTGAGTTTTGATTTCAACTGGTGCTGGTACAGCTGGAGAACCTAAACGATAAGTGATACCTAAAGTTAACAAACCAGCATCTGGAGATGCATTAGTTTTAGTATGAATGTGGTTAACATATTGGTATTCTAAACGAGTAGATAAATCGTCCGCAAAACGGTAATCAAGACCTAGAGCGTAAACTGGTGAAAGATCGGTTTTTGTGCCGCCTTTACCGAAAGACTCTTTAACATGGCCACCGTTTTTCCATTTAGCGATAGTAACCATACCACCTGCACGAGCATAGACATCTAAGTCATCGGTGATAAATGATAATGGATAGCTTAATTTACCAGTTAAAGAAACACCTTGTGCAGAAACTTTACTGTGACCTACATCATAAGTTTTACCTGCAGTGTTGTAAGATCTTTTATATTTAGCTGAACCTAACCAGTCATAACCTAATTCAAAAGCTAAATAAGGGTTTGCTTGGAAACCTAAGAAAGCACCACCACCGACGTTGCTTCTATCAGTAGTGCTAATGCCGAAATCTTCGCTAATACGTACTTTTTTGGCATCTAATTTATACATCTCAGTCCAACCCACTCTACCACCAATGTAGAAAGAGTTGTCTTCATATCCTGCATTTGCTGCTGTAGCTGTTAAGCTTGCTACTGCGATTGCTAAAGCTAATGTTGTTTTTTTCATTTTATTGCCTCAACTTGAATGTTGTTATAGACGTTGTTTACATTCCTTTTATTCAAATTTTACTTTGAGTAAAGGATTGATTACTTATTGTTTTTAATTATGGTACACATAACTTATTGTCGATTATAGCACATATTATATGCAAAGCTATAAATAATGACACTTTATGTAAAAAAAATTTACACAATATTTTAAGCTATTTTCTTAAGGACTGTGTAAAAATCATTGATAGTTGTTGATAATAAGTTAGCCATAATAATAAAATCGGCTTCCAATCGTTTATCAAATTCATCAGAACCAATATCTTCGTTTTCGTCCAAGATAGTTGAATCAAATTTTATTCGTTTAAGTGTTAAGTCACTATTTACAATAAAATTTACTCCACGTTCATCGATAATTTTAATTTTTGTTATCCATTTGCCTGAATCAAAATGTATTAGCATTTCATCGCTGGTGATATCTTGGTTTTTGCAGCTAATAATCCCGTTTCCTTCAAGTGGATCTTTTAATTCGGCTTGATCACCTAATATAAAAGGTGCGAAGTTAAGTTTTTCTTTAACCCAGGTTGTCATGATTTGCTCAAGCGGTTTTTCAATGGATAGTGGCGTTAATGCAAGAGCTCCCATTTCTTTGCGTAAGATAGCTAAAATATCTTCTGCTTGTTTAAAGCTACTAGTATCAATAATGATACGTTTATTGACAGTATCTATCCATAACCAAAAATGATTGTATTTACTAAAAGCTCTGGGCATAAGATCAATCATGACCTCATCTTTTAATGTTGCCTTTTCATTTTTAGTCAACCTTCTACTTAAGGCTTGTTCCTGTTTGTCAATTTTTTCTAACAAAGCTTGTTTAATAACAGGGGACGGTAATATTTTTGTTTCTTTTTTTAAACGTAATAAAAAATGCCCTTGCATATCAATGATAAAATCGTTTTGATTATTGTCATTATAGGGTGATACCCATCCCATTTTTATGGTATCTAAATTACCGCAAGGCGTAAAAGGGATTGATTTAATCGCTTTTTCAATTGTATCTTTATTAAGTAAGGTGTCATTATTAAGTTGATAAATAATGGCATTTTTGAACCAAAGCATATATTAGATTTCCTGAATTACTTTATGATATTTAAACGTAATAGGTTTTTATTACATACAAACTATCAAAAAAGTTATTATATTGAGTAGATATAAATTATGTTAATTCTCATTAAAATTTATATGAAACACCCATATAAATTGAGGTTATTGTACTATTACTAACCATTGGGCTATCAGCTGCATCACCTGTTAATTTATCAATGTGAACTCCACCAAATGTAGCAATATGATCGGTTAATGCATATTGTGCACCTATTTCTAAATATGGAGTAAATGAATCATCAGCATTGAAATATCTTAATCCAGAGCGAGAAGATTCTTTATGTGAGATACCATAATAGTAATCGTTATGTTTATTGTTAGCCCAATTAATACCAATGGTTGGAACAATAATTAAATTACCCTGCACAATAGGTAAACTGTAATCAGCGTTCACTAATAAACTATTACTTTCATTTAGCACATCTGTACCAATACTACTCGAAAAACTTCCCCAATTAGTATCAATAGAGTATTCAATTTCAGCTAATAATGTTGAATGACGGCTATCGAGTCGTTTTAATTGGTGATTATTTGAGTCGTGTGGTTTAAATTCGTTAGATAGGTAACGAGCACCAATAGACAAACTTTGATTATCATGGTTATATGCATAAAAACCTGCCGATAAATCATCGATAAAAAATGAACCATTATCAAAATCAATATGAGGTATTGGGTAATAATTAGCGCTATAACTTTTATAAGGAGAGTTTGACCAACCAGCTCCGATACCCAGTGACGTAGGATCAGATAAGGCACTATTGCTATATCCTAAAGCAGAAATTATAAGTATCGAAATTAAACCATACATCTTTTTCATTTCTTGATGTCCATTTAGTAATTATGTCATCAGTTGACTAAATATTATTATTTCATTAAACAGAGCTATTGTCACACAATCTATACATTAATTGTACATTGTAACAAACAATTTTCTAGAATAATAATGCCACATTTTATCGTGTTTGAATATGGATTAGTGAGATAATTATGAGTAAACCAACTTTAGAAATGATTAATAGTCGTCCTGACGATGCAACATTATTAGCTGATGAAGCTAAATATTGCTCATTTGGTGATACTGTTCATTATGTTGAACCACCAAAGATTTTTGATGGTTGCGAAGGTAGCTACATGTATGATAAAGAAGGTAAAGCTTTCCTTGATTTACAAATGTGGTATTCAGCATGTAATTTTGGCTATGCCAATGAGCGATTAAACAACGTACTCAAAAAGCAAATTGATACTTTACCACAATGTGCTAGCCAATATTTGCATCCAACCAAAATTGAATTAGCTAAAACCATTGCACAAGGCATGGAACAGCGTTTTGGTTACCAAGGACGAGTTCATTTTAACGTTGGTGGATCACAATGTATTGAAGATTCTTTAAAAGTAGTACGTAATGCTACTGGTGGTAAGTCATTAATGTTTGCATTCCAAGGTGGTTACCATGGTCGTACACTTGGCGCATCTTCAATTACTTCTAGTTATCGTTATCGTCGTCGTTATGGTCATTTCGGTGATCGTGCTATGTTTGTTCCTTTCCCATATCCGTTCCGTCGTCCAAAAGGCATGACCGCAGAGGAGTATGGTGAACACTTAGTTGCTGAGTTTGCACGTCTATTTGAAACTGAATACCACGGTGTATGGGATCCAAAAGTAGGACAAGCAGAATATGCTGCATTTTATGCAGAACCATTACAAGCAACGGGTGGTTATATTGTTCCACCTCGTAACTACTTTAAAGGTTTGAAAAAAGTATTAGATCAATATGGAATTTTATTGGTTGTTGATGAAATCCAAATGGGCTTTTATCGTACGGGTAAACTTTGGTCAATTGAGCATTTTGATGTTAAACCTGATGTGGTTGTCTTTGCCAAAGCGTTAACCAATGGTCTTAATCCACTAGGTGGTTTATGGGCACGTGAAGAGTTGATTAATCCTGAGGTGTTCCCTGTCGGCTCAACGCATTCAACGTTTGCTTCTAATCCATTAGGTACAGCAGTTGGTCTTGAAGTGTTAAAAATGACGTCAGAAACTGATTACGAAACCATGGTTATGGAAAGTGGTGCTTACTTCCTTGAAGGTTTAAAAACACTTGAGAAGAAACATAAAGAGATTGGTGAAGTTGATGGTTTAGGTCTTGCGCTTCGTGCCGAAATCTGTACCGAAGATGGTTTTACCGCTAACAAAGCGTTAGTAGATAAAATGGTGGATATCGGTATGTCAGGTGATCTTGATTGGAAAGGTAATAAAATGGGCTTGGTGCTTGATATCGGTGGTTATTATAAAAACGTGATCACTTTTGCTCCATCGCTACATATTACTCGTCAAGAGATTGATCAAGGTATCGAACTACTTGATCAGTTAATTACCCGAGCGAAAAAAGAACTTTAATTGTTAATTTCTAACCTTCCCGTCAACTCTTGTTGGCGGGACTGCACATGATAGCCAATCGTTTAAATATATTTATGAAATACATCAATCAGCTAGAACCAAATGAATTAGTCGACAATTTTTTGACTTATCCACCGCAAGATTTTACGGCGTGGCTGAGTGAAAATGGTGTGCCTGCTTTTGCTGCAAAGTTTGATTTATTAACTACTGCTGATGATGATTTTAAGCATAAGATCCAAAAACTCCCTTTTTTTAAAAAATGGCGACATTGGTTACAGCCGAAAACTTGTTTTATAGGAACAACCGTTTCTGAATATGCTCTATTGACCGATCAGGTAGAAGCAGAACAGTTAGCGGATAACATTAAAACCGCATATACAAAAAAATATCCTTTTGTTATTGTCAAAGATTTGCCTTTATCCTCGCCTTTACTTAGCGAACAAGACAATCATTATTCAAACCAGCTTATTTCGGCATTAAAAACAAGAGGGTTTATTGAAGTTGAAGGACAAGCATTAGCTTGGTTACCGATTGATTTTAGTGATTTAAATGATGTGTTTTCACGATTTTCGTCCAGCCGTCGTAAGAATTTTAGACGTAAATTAAAAGCTCGCGAAAAATTAGAGATTAAGGTTTTGCATAGTGGTGATGAGTGCTTTTTTGATGATGAGGTGTTAGATCATTATTATCAACTTTACCTCAATGTTTATCAACAGAGTGAGGTTCATTTTGATTTACTGACCAAACCGTTTTTTATTCAATTGCTACAAAGTAAATCTATCCAAGCACGCATTTTTACCTATTATCACGATAATGAACTTATTGGCTACAATATCTGCTTTGTCGTAAATAATATGTTGGTCGATAAATATATTGGCTTGGTTTATCCTCAAGCTCGTGACTTTAATCTTTATTTTGTTAGTTGGTTTTTTAATCTGGAATATGCTATTGAGCAAGGATTTAGTCACTATATTGCGGGTTGGACAGATCCTGAGGTTAAACGATCGTTAGGTGCGCAATTTACTTTAACCAAACATTTGGTTTACATCCGTAATCCATTATTAAGATTTATTTTAAGCAAATTGATTGGTCATTTTGAAAGTGACAAGGAGAAAGTAGCATGACATATCCTATTATACTCAATTTCGATCAGAGTGTAGGCGAGATTAATAATGCTAAAATAATTGATGTAACTCGGTGGCAAGATACGATTCGCTTTGGTTGCTCTGAAAAAAAATTCTGCCAATTTAAAGCTGAATTACAGCAATCCTTACCTGAACATTATGGTACAGTCTTTATGGGAAGTGGTGATTATCACCATATTTCATTGCTGCTTATTGAACGGTTGGCTAAACACTATTCCGCCGATAATCCAATCCAAGTAATTGTGTTTGATAATCATCCTGATAATATGCGCTATTTATTTGGTATTCATTGTGGTTCATGGGTTAGCTATGTGGCAAGTTTACCTTTTGTCAGTCATGTTCATGTATTAGGTATCACATCTCATGATATTGGACTTTCCCATTTTTGGGAAAATAGATGGAAACCCCTTTTTCAGAAAAAACTGACGTATTGGAGTTTGGATGTCAATGTGTCGTGGGCAAAAAAAATAGGTTTGGGGCAAGCTTTTCGCCATTTTTCTACGCCAGATGATCTGATTGCTAGTTTCTTATCCGAACAATACCATAGCGCCGAACCTGTGTATTTATCGATAGATAAAGATGTATTAAGTGAAAAGGTCATTCACACTAATTGGGATCAAGGTCAATTACAAACTTATCATCTGCTTGATACCATTACTTCGTTAAAGCAACGTATTGTGGCAAGTGATATCACTGGTGAATTGTCAATATGGCAACCCTCTAATTGGTTCAAACGGTTGCTGAGTTCATTAGATAAACAACCCACTATTGAGGCAGATAACTTACACAATTGGCAACAAGCACAACATCAGCTTAATTTAACATTATTAAAAGCTTTATCAGTATAACGACAAGTTTAGAAGCTGTAGCTGATTATTTAAGAAATCAACTACAGTTTGAATTAACTTTTATTGATGATTATCAGCGTTTTGCTTAGCCAATTGGCTTTCCGCTAAAGCCAAAAACAAGATACCTGATACAATAAGAATGGTGCCAATTAACTTATATAATGTAATTGGTTCATGAAACAGCCATATCGAAGCTATCATGACCGTGACAACTTCAAAGTGAGAGGCAGCAAAAGCTGGCCCAACAGGGGCTTTTTTTAATAAAGTCATCCAAGTAAAAAAAGTTAAAACATAACCAGCGATAGAGATGTATATCCATGGATTAGTAAATACCCTGACTAACCAATCAACACTCATTGCTAGTGGTTCGGCATGGATGGCAGTTAATTTAAAGCTACATTGTGCAATAGTATCGAAAAAAAGTAATACCGTAAAACCGATTAAATAGAATCTAGCCATATTAAGACATCCCTACAAAGATTACGCCAGCAGTAATGAGTAACATACCAATGAGTCGGTAAACAGTTAATAGTTCTTTGAAAAGCACTCGACCAACTAACATAATGGTGATGATATTAAATGATGCCAGCAACACCCCTTGAGAAAGCGGAACCAATGTTAAAAATGCTAACCATAATAAAAATTCTGCAACGTAAGAAATTATACCAATCCAGATCCAATGATTTTTAGCCAAATCAACCCAGTAATACCAGCCATCTCGATTATTAGGGGCGGTTGCTGCGTATTTAAAAGCAACTTGCCCTAATGTATCAAAGCAGATATTACTAACCCAAAGTATAATCACTAATAGCGACATTATGAATTGGTTCCTTCTGCTATTTCATTGAAGAATGATGCGCACTCTTTAATGACTTCACGACGTTGGCTATCAATTGTAATTAAATGATAACTATCATTAAGTACCACTAATTTTTTTGATCCTGAAACGTGTTTCTCAACTAATTTAGCGTTGGTTTCAATATCAGCTATGTCATCATGACCGGAATGCATAATCAAACACGGTGAAGTCACCTTAGGTAGTGCTTGGCGAACGTTTTTAGCTAACAATTGCATTTCGGCCAGTGCAGGAAAAGGATTTCCAGCAAGTCCGGCAGATGCCGCATCACCACTCAGCATACTTTCCGATACAACGGCTCGGATCCGCTCATCTTTAAGCCCATATGGTGGCTTTTCGATGAAAGAAACCTTTTGGAAAAGCCCCAGTTTTTTCAAATACACCAGCAAGAAAAAGAATTTTTTAGCCCAAAATGGCATGCTCCAACCATCATAATAAAAAGTAGGTGCTAAAACACCCACACCTTTAATTTGCCCTGGTCTATCTGATGCAAGTTTAAGCGCAAGGAGTGCGCCCATGGATAAACCGGCAACAAAAACATTATCAACATGTTTTGCTAAAAAATCAGCACCATCTTTTACACTTTGATACCAATCTTGCCAAGTGGTTTTACAAAGATCCTCTTCAGTACCACAGTGTCCCGCTAATTGTATAGCATACACGGTAAATCCGGCTTTATGTAAACCATTAGCTAAAATACGCATTTCGTTGGGTGTACCTGTTAAGCCATGTATCAAAAGTACACCATTTTTGTTACCCGGTAAAAAATAAGATAAATCTTCAATTGTACTCATTATTATTCCTAATTATTTTACCATCATGACAGGGATAAGAGCATCTTGAGTCTTTTTCAGTGCTGTCGTGACATCGGCAAAACTTTGAATAGCACAGTGTTCAATCTTGTTGGTTTCACAATATTGAATCAATTTGTCTTTTGCAAATACAAAATCCACATTATGAGATACACAATAATCGGATGTGCCATCACCTACATACAGTATTTGTGGAAAGAATTGTTGTTTTTTAACATGATTACATTTGCAATTTCCACTTTGCTTAATACAGTCTTTATTCGCATAAGGAAATTCAAGACGCCAACTACGCCCATTATCATGCATTAATTTGTTGGCATATATCGGGATATGTGTTATACCGTGTCGTTTTAAAACAAATTGAATTGCGTAATCTAACCCATCACTCACAATATGAACTGGGATATTATTCTGTTCAGTATAATCAATGAATGATTTAAACGTTGAATCAATTTCGATTTGTGATAAAACGTGATTGAGTTCATCTAAACTGGCATCCATTAAGGCAATTTGTTTACTCATGCACTCTTGGGAGCCAATTTTACCGTTAACCCATAACTCTTCAAGCTCATCACAACCATCTTGACCAAAATGACTCAGCAATGTATCTGTCACATCTTTGACACTTATGGTGCCATCGAAGTCACACAAAACAATAGGAGTTTGATGTTGCGTATAAGATGGTGTATATAGATGACTAGTAATTGATGAAAAAGTATTCATATTTGAAATAAAAATAGTCTATTTATATATATTGGCGCAAATTTTCTCACAGAGTCGCTTTGAACATTGTAGGCTCTTTGTATATATTTTGTAACGAAGTTAAAATTGTCTGTATAATAAGGATTCTTTTAGCACAATTTACGGTAATGAGAACCTAAGATGAGTGAACGTATTTTAATCATTGAAGATGATCAAAGGTTAGCTAATTTAATAAAAGTTTATCTGGTTCGCCAGGGATATCTTGTTGATTGGCATAATAGTGGTGAAGGTGCAGAAGAAAAAATTCAAGAAATAAATCCCGATTTGGTTATTTTAGATGTGATGCTTCCCGAAAAATCTGGTTTTGATATCTGTCGAGATATACGGACATGGTTTACAAACTATATTCTTATCATGACGGCGAGTGAAGATAATATTGACGAAATTGTCGGTTTGGAATTGGGAGCAGATGACTATCTGGCAAAACCAGTCGAGCCAAGGTTATTATTGGCACGCATTCGAGCTTTACTAAGACGAAAGCAAATTGAATCCGATAAAGAAGTAAATAAAGATCCCGTCACGGCAACGAATAATAAAACGTTGATTTTTGATAATCTGATTATCGATGATGAAAATCGAAAAGTATTACTCGAAGGTCAAGAAATCGATCTCACCACAGCAGAGTTCGATCTACTTTGGTTGTTGGCAAATAATGCAGGTAAAATTTTATCTCGAGATGATATTTTTTCTCAAGTTCGTGGTATAGATTTTGATGGAACGGATCGTTCTATCGATGCTCGTATTTCTCGATTACGACGCAAGTTACTTGATGATCCTGATAACCCTTCCCGTATTAAAACGGTTCGAGGGAAAGGTTATTTATTTATGAGAGAAGGGGATAATCATTGAGACAATTATTAGCAAAACCGCTGTTTTTTAATCGTCGGATTATTTTTTATCTGGTTATCTTACTTTCGCTACAATGTATTATTGCCTATGGTGCATTACTCGTTTTTGATTCTTTGCCTTCTTCATTAACGGATATTCCTGATGACCACATTGTCTTTCGTGAATCACAACGAGGTACGGTTAATCTGATTCGAATGCAAATTAATGAGAATAAAGATCGTCCTCTGCAAGAAGTGGTTGATGAACTGCAACCCTATTTTGGGTATCCGATTGAAGTTTTACCGAGTCATACTTCGTTACCCCATTCCATCAATAAAGAGTTAGCAGAACTTGGATTTGCCTATGATGGTGACAAAGAAGTGGTCTATATTGATTTAAAAGAGGGGCATCTTCTTCAGTTAGGCCCTATTATGATGCGGGATATTCTAGAATCAAACACGATGTCTTTAAGTGTTTTTCTCGTTATTTGGGCGCTTTTTAGTGCAATTATCTTTTTTATTTTAATCTATTTTGCGTTTAGTGCTGTTTGGAAGGATTTGGTTAGCATTAGACAGACAGCCGAACAGCTTGGTCAAGGAAACCTTAAAGCGCGCACTGAAAATGTTAAAGGCTGGTTATTTAAACCGTTAGCAAATGTGTTAAATAATATGGGAACACACATTGAGCATTTAGTTAGCACTAATCAAACCATTTCGCATGCAATGGCGCATGAACTTCGTACGCCACTGGCTCGTATGCGTTTTGAGCTCAGTATGCTTGAAGAATGTGATGATGTACAAGAAAAGTTATTGCTGCAAAAAGGAATGAGCGATGATATTAATGAACTTGAAACACTCATTAATGCAAGTTTAAGTTACTTTAAAATGCAGCAAAGTAATATTGAGTTAAATTTAACGTCGGTATCACTCAAGCAGTGGGCGGAAAAAGTTTGTCAATCACTCGAATTATTCAAACCTAAAGGATTTGAGTTAGTTTGTCACAGTCAAGACGTAAAAGCGCTTATTGATACTAATCTGGTTGAAACCATTGTTAAGAATTTATTACTTAATGCGTTCAAATATGCAACGCATAAAGCGGTATTAAATATTACAAAACAGAACAATCGAGTTATTATAGAGATTGATGACGACGGTCCCGGTATCCCGTTTGATGCACGTGAAAAAATTTTTATGCCCTTTGCAAGGCTTGATACCAGTCGAACTCGTTCAACAGGTGGATATGGTCTTGGATTAGCTTATGTAAAATTAATGGCAGAGTTTCATAATGGGAAAGCATTTGTTGTCACTAGCCCTTTAGGCGGTGCAAGATTTGTTGTTTCAATAAAGTCTGGTGAAGAATAATTTTATTGGAAATTCGTTTTTAGAAAACAGAAAAGCATATCAATTCAAATCATGCTGTTTTTTCATTTCAGAAAAACAAAAAATTTGTTATATTCTCAAGTCAAATGAGATAAGTAACCAAACTAATAGTTAAAATTTTGTATTAGTTAACAACAATCAGAGGTTTTTATGAGCGGTTCACTACCGACCGAGACAGAGACACGTCCAACTAACTTTATACGTCAAATTATCGATGCAGATCTTGCAGCAGGAAAATATAAAACGACGCATACACGTTTTCCTCCAGAACCAAATGGTTATTTGCATATTGGTCATGCCAAATCAATTTGCTTAAATTTTGGGATTGCTCAGGATTATCAAGGTAAATGTAATTTACGTTTTGATGATACTAATCCTGTTAAAGAAGATGTCGAATATGTTGAATCGATAAAAGAAGATGTTCGTTGGTTAGGGTTTGAGTGGGATGGTGAAATTTGTTACTCATCTGATTATTTTGACCGATTATATGAATATGCGATTGAGTTAATCAATAAAGGATTAGCCTATGTTGATGAGCTTTCGCCTGATGAAATTCGTGAGTATCGTGGCACGTTGAAAGAACCGGGTAAAAATAGTCCTTATCGTGATCGTAGCATTGATGAAAATTTAGCATTATTTATTCAAATGAAAGAAGGTAAATTTGCTGAAGGTAAAGCATGTCTAAGAGCAAAAATTGATATGGCTTCACCTTTCATTGTTATGCGTGATCCGGTGTTATATCGTATTAAATTTGCAGAACATCACCAAACAGGCAATAAATGGTGTATTTATCCAATGTACGATTTTACCCACTGTATATCTGATGCGATTGAAAATATTACTCACTCACTCTGTACGCTTGAATTTCAAGACAATCGTCGTTTATATGACTGGGTATTAGATAACATAACGATTGAAGCTCGCCCACATCAATATGAGTTTTCTCGATTAAATTTAGAGTATGCTATTACCTCTAAACGGAAATTAAATTTGCTCGTATCAGAAAAAATCGTTGATGGTTGGAATGATCCTCGTATGCCAACTATTTCGGGTCTCCGTCGTCGAGGTTATACGCCTGCTTCAATTCGAGAGTTTTGCCGTCGAATTGGTGTGACGAAACAAGAAAACACGGTAGAGATGAGTACGCTTGAATTTTGTATCCGTGAAGATCTTAACGAAAACGCGCCGCGAGCGATGGCTGTTCTTGATCCTGTTAAAGTGGTAATTGAAAACTATTCTGAAACAATTGATGAAGTTCTCAACGTGCCTAATCACCCAAATCGTCCTGAACTTGGTCATCGTGAAGTGCCATTCACTCGTGAGCTCTATATCGATCGTGCTGATTTTAGAGAAGAAGCTAACAAAAATTACAAACGCTTAGTATTGGGTAAAGAAGTACGCTTACGAAATGCTTATGTCATTCGTGCTGATCGGGTTGAAAAGGATTCACAAGGCAATATTCAAACGATTTATTGTAGTTATGACCCTGCCACTTTAAATAAAAATCCGGAAGATGGACGTAAAATTAAAGGCGTTATTCATTGGGTTTCAGCCAAATTTGCTAAACCAGCAGAAATTCGTCTTTATGATCGTTTATTTAGTACCCCTAATCCTGGGGCAGCAGACGATTTTTTATCAACCATTAACCCAAGCTCTTTAATCGTTAAACAGGGTTTTGTTGAGCCAAGTTTACAAAATGCTGAAGTTGGACATGCTTATCAATTTGAACGTGAAGGATACTTCTGTTTAGATAGTAAATATGCAACCGATGACAATTTAGTATTCAACCGAACGGTTGGGTTAAGAGATAGTTGGAACGAAGCTTAAATTAACCAGATTTGCCGACATCATGTCGGCAAATCACTTTTTAAATGGATTACTCCCCAGTTTTGAATAATTTTGTTTGTTGATCTAAATAACTGAGGATATCTGGCATTCGGTATTTACCTGCCATTGATTGTATATTTTTAGCAGCACTCGTTAGCGTTACCCCAACTGAGGTTACATAAAGCGGATGTTTACTATGACCTCGGACAACTTCCATTAAATATTCACTATTTCCAGCAAAAGGTTTTTTAGCCACGCCGATAATAGGTACTTTTTTATTTAAAGCATTATATAAATGCCCACCCAAACCTATTTTACCCCCATTTAAATGCACATAACCATCAATGACAATTGTTGAAATTTTATTAAGATCAACTTTATTGAGCAGGGATAAAATGCAAGGTAATTCACGTTCATAAAATTGACCAGATTGATAAGGAGCAACATTATCTTGATAGTCAGTGATTATATTTTGAATGTCAGATTTTGAATCGCACCAATGATTAAATAACACCCCCACTGTTTTTGCTCGAGTATCGATATAATAAACATCAATTGCAAGTATCATAATAAATTCCATTTAGCTAAAACTTTAATGTCACAAAATCAATCTATTAAACATTATCAAATTTCATTCTTCTTTTTAGTTTCATTGATAGGTTTAAAAAATAAAATAGAACCCATTACTAATCCTCCTTTAATTAACTATTTCGTAAAATTAAAATTTGTGCTTTTATTGATATTATATTGAGTTAGTACATTTTTACCAGAAAGTTTATTAGTTTCATTCAGACAATCTTCCAATAAATCTTTGATTTAAAACTAGCGATAAGGTATTTTCGTTTAACCATGATGATTTTGTATTGGCTGAAGCATAATCTAAAAAATCAAATATTTATTATCGCTATTAAAAATAGCATTCATGCATTTATCGATATCATTATTGCAATCTAAACTCTGCATGATCAAAAATTTATGAAAAAATGATTTATGTATAACATAATGTTGTTATCTATATGATCGTACTTAAATAATCAAACTCTAGCGAAATGCACGCTAAAATTAACCCCCCAAAACTGTCATTAAGGGTTTATGATTTCAAATAAAGCCGTCTAATTCGTTTTAATGACAAAAGGAATTGCTAACACAATAAACGATACCCTAATAATAAGTCAAAAAAAGATATTTTTTGATAATGTTGAGTATGACTCATATTGAGCTTAACTTGCCAAAATATAAAGAATATATACATAAATTGTAACTTTTTTAAACACTAAAATTTGCTGTTTTAAAGATAGCCACATTGTTCACTTTCTTTTATACTATTGCTCTATTTTTTACCTATTTTTGGCTTAAAAAGAGTAATTAGCATGAAAATTTTAGCTGGTTCTTCTGCTGTATCTGCATTTCGTATTCATAAACTTCTCTCCGCTTGTTCTGAACAATCTATCCCTATTATGAGTGTTGAAGCACAATATTTGCATTTTATTGATTTGAAAGGTGAATTATCTTCTGCTCAGCAGCTAACACTCGAGAAATTATTACAATACGGCCCTAAATCGGCTCAAATCACTGTTTCGAACAAATCAAACAAAACGCTTTTTTTAGTTATACCAAGAATAGGGACAATTTCACCATGGTCATCAAAAGCCACCGATATAGCGCATAATTGTGGTTTACGACAAATTCAACGCATTGAGCGTGGCATTGCTTATTATATTCAAACGAGTTCACCGTTGACTGATATACAAAAAAACGATTTTTTGGCATTCATTCATGATCGAATGATGGAAACAGTTTTGACTTGTCTGGAACAAGCAGAACAGTTATTCAAAGTCGATCAACCTGTTCCTGTGACTACTATTGATTTGTTAGGTCAGGGGCGTATGGCATTAGAAGCGGCAAATATTAAATTAGGCTTAGCGTTAGCGTCAGATGAAATGGATTATTTAGTTGAAAACTTCCAAAAACTCAATCGTAATCCAACGGATGTCGAGCTTTATATGTTTGCCCAAGCAAATTCAGAACATTGTCGACACAAAATTTTTAATGCCGATTGGGTTATAGATGGTGAAAAACAGCCTAAATCGCTGTTTAAAATGATTAAAAATACTTATGAAAAGACACCCGATTATGTTTCTTCTGCATATAAAGATAATGCGGCGGTAATGGATGGCTCTCAAGTTGGACGTTTTTTTGCTGATAGTAGTAATCAAACCTACAGTTATCATCAGGAATATGCCGATATTTTGATGAAGGTTGAAACACATAATCATCCCACAGCAATATCACCTTGGCCAGGCGCAGCAACGGGTAGTGGGGGGGAAATTCGTGATGAAGGCGCAACCGGACGAGGCGCAAAACCGAAAGCGGGTTTAGTCGGATTTTCGGTTTCCAATTTGCGTATCCCCCATTTTGAGCAACCGTGGGAACACGATTTTGGTAAACCTGACCGAATTGTCAGTGCGTTAGATATTATGGTCGATGGCCCATTAGGTGGTGCTGCATTTAATAATGAATTTGGTCGCCCTGCGCTATTGGGGTATTTTCGTACCTATGAAGAATACGTTAATAGCCACAATGGTTATGAGCTTCGTGGTTATCATAAACCAATAATGCTTGCTGGAGGCATGGGCAATATCCGTCGAGAACATATTCAAAAAGGTGAGTTTCCTGCTGGTTCTAAGTTAATTGTGTTAGGTGGGCCGGCAATGAATATTGGTTTAGGAGGAGGTGCGGCATCATCAATGACATCGGGACAATCTGATGCTGATTTAGATTTTGCGTCAGTGCAGCGTGATAATCCCGAAATGGAACGTCGTTGTCAGGAAGTCATCGATCGGTGTTGGCAACTTGGCAAAAATAATCCTATTTTATTTATTCACGATGTAGGGGCTGGTGGTCTATCAAATGCGATGCCAGAGCTGGTCAGTGATGGTGGCTGTGGTGGTCAATTTGAATTACGGAAAATTTTAAGTGATGAACCCGGAATGTCACCGCTAGAGATTTGGTGTAATGAATCACAAGAACGTTATGTTCTCGCCATTCACCCAGATAGTCTTGATGTATTTGATGAACTTTGTCAACGTGAACGCGCACCGTATGCGGTAATTGGTGAAGCTACGTTTAATAAAACGGTGACACTACATGATGAGTATTTTAATAATAATCCGATCGATTTACCTTTAGATGTTTTATTGGGTAAAACACCTAAAATGTTAAGAGAAGTCAAAACACAACAAGCACATGGCGATAATTTTTCAACGGCTGATATCAATTTATATGATGCGGTTAAACGGGTTTTACATTTACCGACCGTTGCTGAAAAAACGTTTTTAATTACTATCGGTGATCGCACTGTTACCGGTATGGTTGCACGAGACCAAATGATTGGGCCATGGCAAGTACCGGTCGCTGATTGTGCTGTGACAACGGCGAGTTTAGATAGTTATTATGGTGAAGCCATGTCAATGGGGGAACGGGCACCGGTTGCTTTACTTAACTTTGCTGCCTCGGCAAGACTTGCCGTGGGTGAAGCCATTACCAATATAGCGGCAAGCAACATTGGCGATATCAAGCGAATTAAGCTTTCAGCTAACTGGATGGCTGCAGCAGGCCACCCAGGTGAAGATGCTGGACTTTATCATGCCGTAAAAGCGATAGGTGAAGAATTATGCCCAATATTAGGGTTGGCCATTCCGGTTGGAAAAGACTCCATGTCGATGAAAACCACATGGCAACAAAATGGTGAACAACAATCGGTAATCTCACCATTATCGTTAGTCATTTCGGCTTTTGCTCGTGTTGAAGATGTCCGTAAAACAGTGACTCCCCAATTACGGGTTGATGTTGATAATACCTTATTACTTATTGATCTTTCCAAAGGTCATCAAGCACTGGGTGCGACAGCATTGGCACAGGTTTATCGTCACTTAGGACAAAAAACAGCTGATGTACATGATGCTAAAGAGCTTTTAGCTTTTTATCAGGCTATCCAAACGCTTATCAATCAAGATGCGTTACTTGCTTACCATGATCGCTCAGATGGCGGATTAATTATCACATTAGCTGAAATGGCTTTTGCCGGTCATTGTGGGATTGATGTTGATATTGCAGCATTAGGTCACGATATGATTGCAACCCTGTTTAATGAAGAACTGGGTGCTGTCATTCAGGTGGCAAACGAGCATCTGGAAAGTGTCATGGCATGTTTTAATCAATATGGATTGTCACATACCGTTCATGTGCTTGGTGAAGCAAAGACGGGGCAACAATTTATTATTCGCAACAACTCAGCTGTAGTCTACAGTGAATCACGGACCACGTTACGAACATGGTGGGCTGAAACCACCTGGCAGATGCAACGTCTACGTGATAATCCACAATGTGCAGATCAAGAACATCAAGCGAAACAAAACGAAAGTGATCCTGGTTTAAATGTAAAACTTACCTTTGATCCTCAGAATGATATTGCTGCTCCTTATATAGTTAAAGGCGTTAAACCCAAAGTCGCCATTTTACGTGAACAGGGTGTTAATTCCCATGTTGAGATGGCTGCTGCATTTGACAGAGCGGGGTTTGATGCCATTGATGTACATATGACGGATTTATTAAAAGGTCGTGTATCATTGAGTCAATTTAGTACATTGGTTGCTTGTGGTGGCTTCTCTTATGGTGATGTTTTAGGTGCAGGTGAAGGTTGGGCGAAATCAATATTGTTTAACGAAAAAGTTCGACAAGAGTTTGAAACATTCTTTCAACGTGATAACACTTTATCATTAGGCGTCTGTAATGGTTGTCAAATGATGTCAAATTTGAAGGATTTGATTCCTGGTGCAGAATTATGGCCTCGTTTTGTTCGTAATGTATCGGAACGTTTTGAAGCTCGCTTTAGCTTGGTACAAATTCAACAAAGCCCTTCTTTACTATTAAGTGATATGGCAGGTTCGCATATGCCAATCGCAGTTTCACATGGTGAAGGACAAGTCGAAACGCGTGATCAAGCGCATCTAAATGCGTTAGAAGCATCAGGTTTAATTGCTGTTCGTTATATCGATCATTTTGGACAAGTGACCGAGCAATATCCTGCTAATCCTAACGGTTCACCAAATGGAATAACTGCTGTCACATCACAAGATGGTCGAGCAACGATTATGATGCCGCACCCTGAACGAGTATTTCGAACGGTAACCAATTCATGGCATCCCGAAAATTGGGGAGAAGATAGTCCTTGGATGCGTATTTTCCGTAATGCACGTAAGCAACTAGGCTAAAAAAATCGCCGGCAAATTGTCGGCGATAGCATTTTATCTAAACTAACATATTTATGATTGTGGTGACTGTTTTTGTCGATTAAGTAATGGTTTTCCTAAAAGAGTATTCATTTTTCGTAACAGCTGATCGGTTGTTTCCCAATTAATACAAGCATCCGTCACTGATACACCATATTTAAAGTTTTCTTTCGGTTGTTCGGAAGATTGATTGCCTTCGTTTAAATTACTTTCAATCATCACGCCAATAATAGCATTATTACCCTGTTTAATTTGGTCAATGATTGAGTTAGCAACAATGGGTTGATTCCGATAATCTTTATTAGAATTAGCATGGCTGCAATCAATCATAAGATTAGGTAGTAAGCCTGCTTTTTGCATTTGGATCTCACAAAGTGCAACATTTTCAGCATCAAAATTAGGTGCTTTACCACCTCGTAAAATGACATGCCCATTTGGATTGCCCAGTGTTTGAAGTACGGTAACTTGTCCTTGCTGATTAATCCCGACAAAACGGTGTGCCATTGAAGCGGATTTCATCGCATTTATAGCGACATCTAAGCTACCATCAGTCCCATTTTTAAAACCAACAGGCATTGAAAGACCCGATGCCATTTCACGATGAGTTTGTGATTCTGTTGTTCTTGCCCCAATTGCAGCCCAACTAATTAAATCACCAATATATTGCGGTGTGTTGGGATCGAGTGCTTCAGTCGCGATTGGTAACCCAATTTTGACGATATCAAGCAATAATTTACGTGCTTTTTTTAGACCAAATTCAATATCAAACGAACTATCCATATGCGGATCATTGATCATACCTTTCCAACCAACAGTGGTTCTTGGTTTTTCAAAATAGACACGCATGACAATAAATAGATTGTCTTTAACTTCGTCAGCTAGTTTTTTTAACTTATGTGCATATTCAATGGCAGCATCAGTATCATGAATAGAGCAAGGGCCGCATACAATTAATAAGCGGTGATCTCGGCGTTCTAAAATATCAACTATGGTTTGACGTGATGATGCAATTTGCGTTTCTAATTCATGTGATAAAGGGTAAAGCGCTTTTATTTCTTCAGGGGTAATTAACATGTGCTCATCTCGAATTCGGACATTATTGAGTGTATCTTTTAACATTTTGCATTCCTTATGAGAGTCATTTAAATATTTTATATGTAAAATATTTATTACATAAACGGACAATATGTAAACACAAAAATACAACGTAGTAAACTAAATTTTTTAAATCTTAAATAATAAAGACTGTTTTATTTATTGTATCTATAAATTATGTGTTTTTTATAGATTACAATGAATAGATCGACAATGTTATCTCAACTGTAATAAATGTTTTACAATTTATATTGATTAATTGATATGGGTATAATTGCACACGCTTTAAAACCTGTTGTTAATGGTTTGAATACTTGCAAGAGGAGAGTGATATTCCCTTAATATTAATAAATTTTAAGGCGGAAACATATTCCGCATTAAATATCATGTTTATAAATAAACGCTAATAAAACCTGATAGTGACTTAATCACTCAATATTATCCGTGCATGGATTAATAACGATAAAAACGTTGCTATTAGTTAATTAGTTCAATTTAAGTTCGCGCTATCGATTGTATGACTACATTTTTATCAATTCCATCAATCACTTCAGCATGACCAATCTGGGTTGGAATCACTAATCTCAGTTTGCCTGATAAGACTTTTTTGTCACGGAGCATGTGTGGTATATAAGATTCAATCGACATTTGTGTTGGTCTAACAACGGGTAGTTTGGCTTTTATGAGTAAATTTTTAATGCGATCGACTTCCGTCACTGAAAGTTTACCCAATATGGATGCAGTATGCGCAGCCATGACCATTCCCACACTGACTGCTTCACCATGTAGCCAATTGCCATAGCCAAGTTCGGCTTCGATCGCATGTCCATAAGTATGACCAAGGTTAAGTATTGCTCGCATATCTTGCTCGGTTTCATCTGCGGCGACCACTTGGGCTTTAAGCTCACAGCAGCGATAAATACAGTAACTTAGTGCATTTACATCTAAATTGAGTAAATCATTAATATGCAGCTCTAACCAATTAAAAAAATCACTATCTAAAATAATGCCATACTTAATCACTTCTGCTAAACCTGCCGAAAGTTCACGCTGTGGTAGCGTTTTTAGACAATGAAGATCAATGACAACTGCTTGTGGCTGATAAAATGCGCCGATCATATTTTTGCCCAATGGGTGATTAATCGCGGTTTTACCGCCTACCGATGAATCAACTTGGGAAAGTAACGTCGTGGGTACTTGGATGAATTTAATACCACGTTGATAAGCTGAAGCTGCAAATCCTGCTACATCACCAATCACGCCACCACCTAATGCAATCAGGATTGAATTACGGGTATGGTTATTGGCAAGTAACGCCGTTAACATCTTGTTCCATGTTTCCATCGTTTTGTATTGTTCACCGTCAGGAACAATAACACAATCTGTTTCAATGCCATGCGTTTTAAGCATGTCGATTAGATTTTGCAAATAAAGTGGTGCAATGGTTTCATTTGTTGCAATCATTACCCGTTGACCTGCTTGAAGTTTAAAATGTTCAAATTCATTAAGAAGGTTTTCACCAATAGTGATGGGATAGCTACGTTTTGCTAGTGCCACATTTAGAATTTTTTGCATAATTATTTCCAAACAAGTTCAAGTCGAGTTAATGTTGCATGTTAGCGATAAAAATGTGGCAGTGCAACATAGAATCATTTAAACTTATCGGCAATTTTGTTTTATGAAATTAAATTTTATATGGCTATATCTATTGTTTTAGCACAAAAAAATTGGCGTGTGGGTGATATAGAAGGCAATACTGAGCAGATTATCGAACTGATCAAGCGCCATTCATGCCACGACCTGATTATATTCTCTGAACTGGCTTTATGTGGTTATCCACCAGAGGATCTTATTTTCCGCTCCGATTTTAAAGCTCGTTGCCAAAAAGCGTTATTGTCTATTCAAGAGGTAAGCAAGCAGTGTGCTGTTATAGTCGGTCATCCATCCTGGCAAAATGGAGAAATCTATAATTCACTTTCATTTTTTTCGGAAGGGAAACAGTTGGCTTGTTATCATAAGCAGCTGTTGCCAAACTATGATGTCTTTGATGAAAAGCGTTATTTTACAGTCGGTAATCAAAATGGTACTGTAAATTTTAAAGGAAAAAAATTAGGGTTATTAATTTGCGAAGATCTTTGGCAAAATGATCCTATCGATCAGCTTAGTGAACAAAAAGTTGATTTGGTGATCACAATAAATGCTTCTCCTTATGATTATCAAAAACAGAAAAATCGTCAAGCATTGATCCAAGATCATGCTACACGAACACAACTACCGATTGTTTATGTTAATCAAATTGGAGGGCAAGATGAGTTGATCTTTGACGGCGGTTCGTTTGTTTGCAATGAAAAAGGCGAGATTGTTTGTCAAGTTAATCATTTTGAAGAACAAATTACTCATTTTGAATTTGGTCTCGATCATCCTGCATTGGAAATTCGTCAGAATCATGATTTAGCTTCTGTTTATGATGCGTTAGTGCTTGCAACACGTGATTATATTACGAAAAATGGTTTTCAAGGTGCAGTATTAGGGCTTTCAGGAGGGATTGATTCTGCTTTAACACTCGCCATTGCGGTTGATGCGTTAGGTAAAGATAAAGTACAAGCGGTAATGATGCCGTTTCGATATACTGCTGATATCAGTATCGCTGATGCTAAAGAAGAAGCCGAAATTTTAGGCGTAGAATTTGATATTGTATCAATAGAACCAATGTTTGATGCATTTATGTCGTCTTTAAGTCCAATGTTTGCAGGTACACAAAAAGATACCACTGAAGAGAATTTACAAGCCCGTTGTCGGGGTGTCATTTTAATGGCACTGTCTAATAAACGTCGCAGACTGGTGTTAACAACGGGTAATAAAAGTGAAATGTCGGTCGGTTATGCCACTCTTTATGGGGATATGGCAGGCGGATTTGATGTACTTAAAGATGTTCCTAAAACCTTGGTTTTTGCATTATCCAAATATCGAAATACACGATCTTATGTTATTCCAGAACGCGTCATTACTCGTCCGCCTTCTGCCGAACTTGCACCAGATCAGAAAGATGAAGATAGTTTACCTCCTTATGATATTTTAGATGGTATTTTAAAAGGCTATGTTGAGCAGGATCTTTCCGTTGCAGAACTGGTTGAGCAAGGCTATGATGAATCAACAGTAAGACGAGTCATAAAATTAGTTGATATTAATGAATATAAACGACGCCAATCAGCAGTAGGGCCTAAAATTACGGCACGTAACTTTGGTAAAGGCAGACGCTATCCGATTACTTCTGCTTTTGGATTTAAGAATTGGTAATATCGAATAAAAGGCAAATAGAGATGAAAAAAATTGAAGCGATTATCAAACCCTTTAAATTAGATGACATTCGAGAGGCGCTTGCTGATCAAGGTATTACTGGTATGACGGTGACCGAAGTTAAAGGTTTTGGTCGCCAAAAAGGACATACCGAGCTTTATCGTGGTGCTGAATATATGGTGGATTTTTTACCCAAAGTAAAAATTGAACTGATAGTTCCTGATGATATTTTGGAAATGTGTATTGAAACAATTATGAAAACTGCACAGACAGGAAAAATTGGGGACGGTAAGATTTTTGTGTATAACGTAGAACAGGTAATACGTATTCGAACGGGTGAAATGGATGAATCAGCTATTTAAAAAATATTTACTGAATATCAGGGCGTTCATGTTTCAATAATTCTGAGCTCACTGCACCTTGGATAGAACACATAAGTAAAGTTAAGTTTGCATTTTTTTCAAGTAATAATAACTTTTCAGCAGTGTTAGGTGCAGGAATGGTTTTTACACCGACTACCGTTCCTCTATTATCGTGCCAAACTTGAATGTCTTCGTTAATATTGCGAATTTTAGGGTTAGCAATGTAAAGTTGGTTATCTTCCATAATTTTCCAATTTAACGTACTCAGTGTATTTTTGATTTTGTTAATATCATTATCAATAATAAATCCCCAAAAATAATATTTCCCAATTTTACCTAAATCCATGGCACTATCATAATACCCTTTTATTGTTAAGTTTTTATAAATAATAGGTGTTGAAAAATAGATAAAGTTTTTGGTGGAGTCAAATCTACTAGAGACAGGAATGTAAGCTAATTTTTCATCGATAGTTTGAACATTAGTGAATTTTTGTATTTCATTTTTATTATTATAAACAGCGGTAAAAAAATTAGGATCGCAAAGAATAAACGACTCAATTAAAGGTTGTTTACCTGCATGTGCCGTCAATGTAAAAAATAGAAGAAAAGGACCCAAAATTTTTTTTATCATGATAGTAGATCAAAGCAAAATGAATATTATTAATATGAACTAGTAAAGATTGTATAATTATTAAAACATAATAACAATCTCTAAGCTATTTTTCTTTATTTATAACCTATCAAATAAGTGTTAACACAATATTTTAAAACGTGTTTTTTTAATAATAAAAATATCTATTTCAATAAGTAATACGATTTATGGAAGGTAGATCGCATAATTATGAATTGCTCATAAAAATAGTTGGAGTATTTAAAAAAATACGATAGTTTTAATTGTAAAGTTAGTTATTTTAGTAATTTAATATAATAATTAAAAAATGGAAATAAAATATGAGTTCAACATTTGCAAAAAAAATATTAAATAAATTTTCTACATTAGATGATATTTCAACTAAAACTTTTTTTGGTGGATTTAGTATTAACAGTGGTACGACAATGTTTGGTTGGATCGGGCCTAACGATTTTTATTTAAGAGGGCATGCATCTTATCGTTCTTTTTTTATTAAACAGGGAATGGAACCTTTAACTTTATCTTCAGGGATATCAACTAAATTGCTTGATTATTATAAAGTTAATGATGAATGGCTAGATGATCTCCCTAAATTACATTCGATTGCTAACATGGTAATAGAACACGCCAAACAAGAACAATTAGAAAAAAATGAGATAAAAACTAAGCGAATCAAAGAGCTACCCAACATGACATTATCACTTGAACGATTGTTATTTAGTGTTGGAATTAAAGATGTAGATACATTTCAAAAAATAGGACATTTAGAAGCATATCATAAGATCAAAAATAAAAAAGAAGAGATATCGATCAATATTCTCTTTATATTATATAGCTCATTGCAAAGATGCCATGTGGCTTCATTATCAAAAACAACCAAAAATGAAATTGAGCTTGCCTACAAATATTTTTTAGAAAATATGGCTCAAACTCCATATGCTGTTTAAATGATAGAGATTAAAGACCATTAACTCTATAAAAGAAAATAGGTTATTTGCTATCTAAAAATGAGTAACTTTAGTATGTAAACTCATTTTTAGATAACAATAATATTTTAAAACTATCTATCTATTTATTGAGAAGATGATCTTTTACGAGGAGGTCGTCTAAATGCTTTGGGAGTAGGTAAGTCAGTCAATAGTGCTGAAGGATCATATTGACTAACTGGAATAGCATGATCGATTGCTTTTTCAATGGCAGGTAAATTCTGGGAATAACGCTCACATGCAAGCGAAATAGAGTTACCATCTGCTCCTGCACGCCCAGTACGACCGATTCGGTGGCGATAATCATCACAATCATCAGGAAGATCATAATTAAATACGTGTGTTACATTCGGAATATGTAATCCACGTGCTGCAACATCTGTTGCAACCAGAATATCAATATCACCTCGCGTGAATTGTTCTAAAATAGATAAACGTTTTTTCTGAGCAATATCACCCGTTAACAATCCAACTCGATGACCATCAGCAATTAAATGACGCCAAATTTTCTCACAAGCGACTTTAGTATTTGCAAAAATGATACAACGATCTGGCCATTCTTCTTCGATAAGTGTTTGTAATAAAGCTAATTTATCTTCATTTGATGGGAAAAATAATTCTTCTTTAATGCGGTGACCAATTTTTTGTTCTGGTTCTACTTCAACATATTGAGGATTGTTCATATGCTCAAACGCAAGTTCGCGTACATTATGCGTTAACGTTGCAGAAAATAACATGGTTAAGCGTTTTTCTGGCGGTGTCATGTGTTTAAATATCCAACGTACATCTCGAATAAAACCTAAATCAAACATTCGATCTGCTTCATCTAAAACTACAACTTGGATTGATTCTAAATTAATATATTTTTGTTTAGCATAATCAATCAAACGCCCTGTTGTGGCAATTAAAATATCTACACCTGCGGATAACATCTTTAATTGTTTATCATATCCATCACCACCGTAAGCTAATCCTAATTTAAGGCCGGTTTCTTTCGCTAATAATTCTGCATCATGGTAAATTTGCACAACTAATTCACGCGTAGGGGCAATAATGATAGCTCTTGGTTGATTAACTTTATGGTCGGGTAAAGGTTGATGATTCAACAAGTAATTAAATGTTGATGCCAAAAACGCCATTGTTTTGCCAGTGCCTGTTTGTCCTTGACCAGCGATATCAATTCCTTTTGTTGTGAAAGGTAAAGCTTGTTCTTGAATTGGCGTACAATAAACAAAACCTTTTTTTTCAAGTGCTTTTATCACCAATGGATGAAGTGGAAATTGATTAAATGTTGTTTTGGTAAGATAAGATTGAATCATTGTGATTTTAAAATTAATTATCGGAATAGTTAGATTATAACATACTAAACGCAATGGCATCACTAATAATTATGCTCTATTAGAATAATTACTGGCTAAGAAAATAAAAATATCCTAATATAAAACCATATAATTCTATTTGTGGAGATAATAAATGAGCAATAATATTGTTTCTCTTTCTGAAACGACTTTTGATAAGACTATCAAAGAAGCGACAAAACCCGTTTTGGTTGATTTTTGGGCTGAATGGTGTGGACCTTGTAAAATGTTAGCCCCAATTTTAGAAGAAGTCGCCCAAGAATATAGTGATAAAATTGTGATTGCAAAATTAGATGTGCAAGAAAACCCGAATATTGCACCTAAATTTGGAATTAGAGGTATTCCAACTTTATTGATTTTTAAAAATGGGGAAGTTGTTGCAACTCAAGTGGGTGTCTTGTCTAAAGCTCAACTTAAGAGTTTTATTGATGAACAACTTTAAAGTTGCTTTACTTTTTTTAAGTATCAGATTCAGTATATTAATCAAAAAGAGTAATTAAATTGAGTATTACTCTTTTTTGATTGACTTTTTATACTAATTTTTACAAATTTATAAAAACAAACTCAATTTATTATAGACATATTACTGTTTTTAGTGTAAATTGCTAACTTCTTACGAAGATTCCTTTCTACAATTCATTGTTTTTCTTGATAAAGTGGTGAAAATTCTGCATTCAGCAAATATTAAATTATCATTAAAAGCTTCATAACTGATTGGATTTACGTATTGTCGGAGAAGGGATTATTTATAAGTAAATGAAATGAATAAACAAAAATAACATTAATTGCAAACATATCAATTTTATCCTCAAGAATTTTTAAAATTATGAATTTAACTGAATTAAAAAACACATCTGTTTCCGAGCTGGTAACGCTTGGTGAAAAAAAAATGGGGCTTGAAAACCTTGCCCGACTTAGAAAACAAGACATTATCTTTGCAATCCTTAAACAACACGCCAAAAGCGGTGAAGATATTTTTGGTGATGGTGTACTTGAAATTTTGCAAGATGGATTCGGATTTTTGCGCTCAGCTGATAGCTCATATTTAGCTGGACCTGATGATATATATGTCTCACCAAGTCAAATTAGACGATTCAATTTAAGAACTGGTGATACCATTGCAGGTAAAATCAGACCCCCTAAGGAAGGCGAGCGTTATTTTGCTTTGTTAAAAGTGAATGAAGTCAATCATGACAAGCCTGAAGATGCCCGCAATAAAATTCTTTTCGAAAACTTAACTCCACTTCATCCTAATTCTCGCTTACGTATGGAACGTGGGAATGGATCAACTGAAGATATCACCGCCAGAGTACTTGATTTAGCTTCACCAATTGGTAAAGGTCAACGTGGTTTAATCGTTGCTCCGCCGAAAGCGGGTAAAACAATGTTGTTGCAAAATATTGCTCAAAGTTTAGCGGTCAATCATCCTGAGTGTGAACTGGTCGTATTGATGATTGATGAACGTCCAGAAGAAGTTACCGAAATGCAACGTTTAGTTAAGGGTGAAGTGGTAGCATCAACTTTTGACGAACCAGCAGCAAGACATGTTCAAGTTGCTGAAATGGTTATTGAACGAGCAAAACGCTTAGTTGAACATAAAAAAGATGTCATTATTTTGTTAGACTCTATTACGCGTTTAGCTCGAGCTTATAACACAGTGGTTCCGTCATCAGGTAAAGTATTAACCGGTGGTGTCGATGCTAATGCGTTACATCGTCCAAAACGCTTTTTTGGTGCTGCTCGTAATGTCGAAGAAGGTGGTAGTTTAACGATTATTGCCACTGCGTTGATTGACACGGGGTCAAAAATGGACGAAGTGATTTACGAAGAGTTTAAAGGTACGGGTAATATGGAAGTGCATTTATCTCGTAAAATTGCTGAGCGTCGTGTATTCCCAGCTATTGATTTTAACCGTTCAGGTACGCGTAAAGAAGATTTAATGACTTCACCAGATGAACTACAAAAAATGTGGATCTTACGCAAGATTCTTAACCCTATGGGTGAAATCGATGCAATGGAGTTTTTAATTGATAAACTTGCCATGACGAAAACGAATGACGAGTTTTTTGAAATGATGAAACGCTCGTGATTTTTATGGTAGAGATGTTAAACCAGTAAAGTTATAAAAATGCCGTATTCTGTGCTGATACGGCATTTTTTGTGGCAAATATTGCATAATTTTATTTTATAAAACTTATTTAAAGTTTTGGATGTTGTTAAAAACCTTATTAAAAAGGTTGTATAAGATTAAATAAAGGAGCCAAATCATGTCTAAACAACAAATCGGTGTTATTGGAATGGCGGTCATGGGGCGTAACCTTGCGCTCAATATTGAAAGTCGTGGGTTTTCTGTTGCTATTTACAACCGTTCTAAAGATAAAACAGAACAAGTTGTCGCTGAGCATTCCGATAAACAATTGGTTCCTTACTTTACGATTGAAGATTTTGTCAATGCTTTGGAAAAGCCGCGTCGTATATTAATCATGGTTCAAGCAGGTAAAGGAACTGATGCGGTGATTGATGAATTACGTCCTTTACTTGATAAAGGCGATATAATCATTGATGGTGGTAATGCTTATTTTGAAGATACGATTCGCCGTAATAAAACACTTTCTGAAGAAGGATTTAACTTTATTGGTGCCGGTGTTTCAGGTGGTGAAGAAGGTGCTCTAAAAGGTCCTTCAATTATGCCTGGTGGACAAAAAGAAGCGTACGAATTAGTTGCTCCAATCTTAGAAAAAATTGCTGCTAAAGTTAATGGTGAGCCTTGTGTCACCTATATAGGGCCAAATGGGGCTGGTCATTACGTCAAAATGGCTCATAACGGTATTGAATATGGCGATATGCAATTAATTGCTGAAAGTTATTCTTTATTAAAACACGCAGCAGGTCTAAATAATGACGAGCTTGCTCAAGTTTTTACTGAATGGAATAAAGGTGAATTAGATAGTTATCTCATCGAAATTACGGCCGATATCTTTAAACATAAAGATAAAGACGGTAATTATTTAGTGGATGTGATTCTTGATGCAGCAGGTAATAAAGGAACGGGTAAATGGACTAGCCAAAGTGCTTTAGATTTAGGTGAACCCTTATCATTAATTACTGAGTCAGTATTTGCACGCTACCTTTCAGCAATTAAAGAGCAACGTGTTGTGGCATCTAAAGTTTTAAGTGGTCCAAAACAGGCTGCTTACTCGGGTGATAAACAAGCGTTAATTGAAAAAATCCGTAAAGCACTTTATATGGGTAAAATTATCTCTTATGCTCAAGGCTTTGCTCAATTAAAAGCTGCCTCCCATCAATATCAATGGAACTTGAATTATGGTGAAATTGCGAAAATCTTTAGGGCAGGTTGTATTATTCGGGCTCAGTTCTTACAGAAAATTACTGATGCTTACGCGGCGGATAACGAAATTGATAATTTATTACTCGCTCCATACTTCACGCAAACCGTCGAAGCTTACCAACAATCACTGCGTGATGTTGTGTCTTTAGCTATACAACAAGGTATTGCTGTACCGACATTATCTGCCGCTATTGCATATTATGATAGCTATCGTTCAGCGGTATTACCGGCTAATCTCATTCAAGCACAACGTGATTATTTTGGTGCTCATACTTATAAGCGTATCGACAAAGAAGGTGTTTTCCACACTGACTGGTTGAACAATGAGTCATAGAATATAAAAACTCACTACTGTTTAAAAAATAAAGTGCAAGTGAGTCTTGCACTTTTTCTTTGTGCTTGATGTTTCTTTGCAAAACAATCTTTCTTATCTTTAGGCTTTACATATCAAAAGACTTATCGTGCTTGGCTTAAAGCTTGTCAAGTAATTTAATTTCGTAAAATATCTAGAAAAGCACAATATATGGTGTATAATCTCAATATATCTACTATATATAGTATTATTTAAGCTGTGTGAAAATCTCTGTCTAGCTCAAAAGCACTTAATATTCTTATAAGAAACGAATAATTCTTAATAATTACAATGAATATTAATATGTGTACTAAACTTTGCCCAAGCGCTAATTATTAATGAATATTGAGGAGTATATATGCCTGTAGTTATCAAACGTGATGGTTGCCAAACTGCGTTCAATGAGATTCGCATTAAAGATGCTATAGTCAAAGCTGCTGTTGCAGCGAATGTTAATGATCCAGATTATTGTGCTGACGTTGCTCGTATTGTTACCAATCAGATGAGCGAACGTGAAAGCGTTGATATCAATGAAATCCAAAATGCCGTTGAAAATCAATTAATGTCAGGTCCTTATAAAAAATTAGCGAGAACTTATATCGAATACCGCCACGACCGTGATCGTGCCCGTGAAGAGCGTAGTCGTTTAAATCAAGATATTCGTGGGTTAATCGAACAAAGTAATGTGGCTATTTTGAATGAAAATGCCAATAAAGATAGTAAAGTGATTCCAACTCAGCGTGATCTACTGGCAGGTATTGTGGCAAAGCATTATGCTAAACAGTATTTGTTACCAAAAGATGTTTCTCGTGCTCATGATGTTGGAGAAATCCATTATCATGACTTAGATTATGCGCCTTTCTTTCCAATGTTTAACTGCATGTTAATTGATTTAGATGGAATGTTAACCAATGGTTTTAAAATGGGTAACGCCGAAATCGAACCGCCAAAATCTATTGCAACTGCAACTGCGGTTACCGCACAAATAATTGCTCAAGTCGCAAGTCATATCTACGGTGGAACAACAATCAATCGCATTGATGAAATATTAGCAAAATTTGTAACCATTAGTTATCAAAAACATAAACAGATTGCTGAAGAATGGCATATTCCTAATCCTGAAGCCTATGCAGAAAGTCGAACGCAAAAAGAGTGTTATGATGCGTTTCAATCGCTTGAATACGAAGTTAATACCTTACACACTGCTAATGGTCAAACACCATTTGTAACTTTTGGTTTTGGTTTAGGTACCAGTTGGGAATCACGTTTAATTCAAGAATCCATATTAAAAGTGCGTATTAAAGGTTTAGGTAAAAATCACAAAACCGCAGTTTTCCCTAAACTTGTTTTTGCTATTAAAGATGGTATTAATCGTCAGCCTGATGACAAAAATTACGATATTAAACAACTTGCATTAGAGTGTGCAAGTAAACGTATGTACCCTGATATTTTAAACTACGATAAAGTTGTTGAAGTGACTGGTTCATTCAAAACACCTATGGGATGTCGAAGCTTCTTAGGTGTTTATGAAGAAGACGGTGAACAACTTCATGACGGTCGTAATAATTTAGGTGTGATTAGTTTAAACTTGCCACGTATTGCCATTGAAGCAAAAGGTAATGAAGCAAGCTTTTGGGAACTTTTAGATAAACGTTTAACGCTTTGCAAAAAAGCCCTGATGACACGTATTGCCCGTCTGGATGGCGTTAAAGCACGTGTTGCACCAATTTTATATATGGAAGGGGCATGTGGCGTAAGGCTAAAAGAAGACGATAGTGTGTCTGAAATTTTCAAAAATGGTCGAGCTTCAATTTCGCTTGGTTATATTGGGCTTCATGAAACATTAAATGCATTATACGGTAATCAAACACATCCTTTTGATAGCGAAATTTTACGAAAAAAAGGCGTAGCTATTGTTGAACATTTACGTAAAGCGGTTGAACAATGGAAAGAGGAAACCGGTTATGGATTTAGTCTATACAGTACACCAAGTGAAAACTTATGTGATCGCTTCTGCCGTCTTGATACAGCTGAATTTGGTGTTATACCAGGAGTGACAGATAAAGGTTACTATACCAATAGTTTCCATTTAGACGTTGAGAAAAAGGTCAATCCGTACGAAAAGATTGAGTTTGAAAAAGCGTATCCTGCGGTGGCAAATGGTGGGTTTATCTGTTACGGTGAATATCCAAATATGATTAACAATGTTAAAGCGTTAGAAGATGTTTGGGATTATAGTTATTCTCGAGTACCTTACTATGGTACTAATACGCCAATTGATGAATGTTATGAATGTGGTTATACCGGTGAATTTTCATGTACCAGTAAAGGGTTTGTTTGTCCAAGTTGTGGTAATCATGATTCTGCCAAAGTCTCGGTAACTCGCCGTGTTTGTGGGTATTTAGGTAGTCCCGATGCACGTCCATTTAATGCAGGTAAACAAGAAGAAGTTAAACGTCGTGTTAAACATTTGGATAATGGGCAAATTGGTTAAAAAATTATTACCTATTTATGAACTATCATCGTTACTATCCTGTTGATGTTGTAAATGGTGAAGGTACTCGATGTACGCTTTTTGTTGCTGGCTGCGTTCATCAATGTCGTGGCTGCTACAATAAAAGTACATGGTCATTAGATTCGGGTTTACCATTTACACAGTCAATAGAAGATCAAATCATCAAAGATTTACAAGATACAGAAATAAAACGTCAAGGATTATCGCTTTCTGGCGGTGATCCTTTGCATCCTCAAAATGTGCCAACAATTTTAAAATTGGTCAAACGTGTAAAAACAGAATGTGATAACAAAGATATTTGGCTTTGGACAGGCTATAAACTTGATGAGTTAACACCCGAACAACAGGCTGTTATCCCGTATATTGATGTCTTAATTGATGGCAAATTTGTTCAAGAACAAGCCGATCCAAAGTTATTATGGCGAGGAAGCAGTAATCAAATTATTTACCGCTTCAAATAAATATGAGCCAATAATTATTGATCTTTGTGTAAATTTAAAAGATAAGAAATCGCTTCCCGATAATTAATTTCAAGATTTTCGCTACTTGATGAAGTAATATGCAAATCGGTAATCTTACCGTTACCAATACCATACACCCAACCATGCAAATTGACTTTTTGACCGCGTAACCAAGCTGACTGTATAATGGTTGAATGCCCTAAATTATAAACTTGTTCAATAACATTTAATTCGCATAATATATCCATGCGAAGTTCAGGCGAAAATTTACCAATTAGTGAACTATTTCGGAACCATAGGTCACGAATATGTAACAACCAATTATTGATTAAACCAAGATCTGGATTTTCGACCGCAGCTCGAATACCCCCACAGTCCAAATGACCGCAAACAATAATATCTTCAATTTTTAGCACATCAACAGCATATTGCACGACCGATAAACAGTTAAGATCCGTGTGAATTACTTGATTGCCGACATTTCTATGGACAAACATCTCTCCCGGTTTGAGCTTGATCAGTTTTTCTGCTGGAACACGGCTATCCGAACAGCCGATCCATAAAAATTTAGGGTTTTGTTTAACTGCAAGTTGTTTAAAAAATTCAGGATCTTCCTGTTCAATCTTTTCTGACCATTCGTGATTAAAACGAATTAAATCGTTGACGTCAAACATAATAATTATTTCCTAATCTATTTCATCGATATGATTAAACTATTTTATTATTTAATTAACAGTAGGCAGTCTAATATAATTTATTCCATATTTATATGCTGAATTTTACTTTTCATGATTAATTTACGCCAGAAAGGGGTAGTTAATATTTTGGCTTTGACTATTTTACTGTATAGCTTTAATCGTAACGGCAATGTTTTAAAATAGTATCGTTTATTTGGATCGGGATGAGCGCTATTTAAAATTTTACTTAAAATTTCGGCGCTATCAAGTGCATAGCTAATTCCTTCTAAAGAACTGGCACTAATAAATCCTGCCGCTTCACCAATTAAAAAAATATTTTCGTTTCCAGTATAAAAATCACGAAATCGGTTTGGATAAATCACTAAGCATTTTTCGGTCTTATGGGGTTCCCCGAAAATAAATCCTTGCTGAGTTAATTTTTCTTTCAGACTTTCAAAATGTTTATTGGCTGTTTTTTTAGGAAATGCGCCACCAAAAATAAATGACCCGTCTTTTGAAATGCTCCAAGCATAACAATTGGTTGATTGATTATCAAAAATACAAGAATAAAAAGGATGTGGATGCTTTTCTGCAAACCATTGTTGTATAGCAACATACTGTCTTATTGAATGGGAAGGATAGCGCATTCGTCTGACTAGTGAATTTGCGCCATCTGCGCCAACAACATAACGAGTTGTGATTTTATGCTCTATATTATTTTCATCAAGATAAGTAATTTGATAACCTTCTATAATACGCATCACTTCTTTACATAATGCATTGTGATGCACTTCAACAGATGATGGGATAAGTGATTTTAACCATAAGTCAAATTTATGTCGATTAAAGCTAACATAGGTGCGTTGATAATTACGAACAAGGTTAGTTTGTAAATCGTAAGTTTTAACACTAAAAATTTGAGGATCCGATAAAATATCAGTAGGCAAATTAAGCTTTTGCCGAATAAATGATTTTTGTGCATCATTCGCTAATAATCCACCACAAGGCTTATGAAAACCTGCATCGCCAGATTGATGCTTTTTATCGAATGCAATAATTTTAAATGATGGGCTAAGTAAACGTGCTAAGGTACTGCCTGCAGGTCCAAGACCTACAATTGCGATATCATAATCCATACTATTGAGTCATTTATCATGTTAATTTTAAATGGCGCCTATGTTATCATAATTGAATTTAATATTACTATTATGTATGCGACTTTGTGTATATAATTTGTCTCTAAATTGCTGGCAAATCAACCTTTTTGTGATTGCATTAGTGATTTCATAGAATTAAAAAGTAGCATTGATTCCCGTTTTTATTCTGATTTTATGGAACAAAAGGAATAAAGATAAAAATGGTACCCGCTTAAATGAGAAAATAGGTATTGGGTGATATAAAATAAAATTTAACCGTTATTAAATACTCATAAAGGAGAGTGAATACGATATATGATTTTCAATAACGGAATAAATTGATGTAATACCCCATTGAATGCAAGTTAACAATTATGTTTTCATGGTTTCTAAAAATGCCTTATTTAACTCGTCAAAAGGTAGAGGACGACTAATAACAATTAATTTAGACATTTTTTCTTGTTCATTTTGCCAAGGCGAACCATAATCAAATCCTACCACTTTATGAACACCTTGCACTATTAAACGTTGTGCATTCCCTTTGATAGCCAGTACACCTTTATAACGCAACATGTCATTACCATATTGCTCAACAAGTTGTTCCATAAATGCCCCTATCTTTTTTAAATCAAGTTCTTTTGCTTCGAAAAGATAGGAACAGATTTCATCATTTTTAAGTGAATGAGATTTTTTTAATGGAATGAGTTTAAAGCCTGATTGGTGTTTTGAGCTTGTGTCAATGACAAACAAGCCTCGATTAATGATGAGTTCATCACTCAAATCAAATGCGTGAATATCTAGCCATGCTGATTTTGGAATTTGACCATTAACCGCTTCAATTATCATTGCTTTATGATTAATATGGTGAAGTCGGTTTATAACATGATTTTTTTGTTCATCATCAACACAATCCGTTTTCGTTAAAATAATGCGATCTGCAAAACCGATCTGTGAAAGGGCGACTCGATGTTCATCAAGATGTGTTAGTATGTGTTTAGCATCGACTAAAGTGATTATTGCATCTAATTGAATCGTTTCTCGAATCAATTCATCAATAAAAAATGTTTGTATGATTGGCGCAGGATCGGCAAGGCCTGTCGTTTCAATAATAAGACGATCGAATTGTAATTCACCTGCGATGCGTTTAGCATGCAGTTGATGTAGTGCTTCAGTTAGTTCGCCTTGAATAGTACAACAAATACAACCATTAGTAATTTCGACAATTTGAATATCCGTGCTGACATTAAGTAATTTACTGTCAATATTTACCGGCCCGTATTCATTTTCAATAATTATTGTTTTTTCGTTACGGTTATTTTCTAATAAATAATTAATTAACGTTGTTTTTCCTGCACCAAGAAAACCAGTTAATATCGTGACAGGAAGTAAAGAAGAATTAATTTGCTCAGTCATGACATATTCTTAATTGTTAACAACATTTAAACCCACCTTTGCCTGAATAACGTGCTTCTTGGCGTTCTTTAAAAAACTCTTCATAAGTCATTGGTGTTTGTTCTGGATGGGTCAACTTCATATGTTGAACATAAGTGTCATAATCGGGAATACCAACCATTAACTTAGCAGCTTGCCCAAGATACTTACCAGCTTTTGCGAGTGAATCAAACATGTCTTTTCTCTTAAATAAAATTGTTTTTGTTAAGTAATAATATCACGCTAAATATGACAAATTTAATGGCGATTACTCTAAATAACACGACTTAACTATAAGGTGCTTGTTTATTTGAGTCAATCATTGTTTAGCGGGATTTTATCAATTCATAAACAATATGGGAAAGTCTTTAATAAATCCCTTTTAAAAATAATGATAAAGTTGGTTTTTTTAGATATCTTATAAAATTCATTTATCTATTAGCAAATAACTTTTATAATATTTGCCAATTTATCAAACATAAGAGTTAACAATGGAAAAGTTTCACGTTACAGGTCCAACCTCACTTAATGGCGAAGTCGTTATTTCTGGCGCTAAAAATGCAGCGCTTCCAATTTTATTTGCAGCGATTTTAGCTGAAAAACCAGTTGAACTTCAAAATGTGCCTAAATTGAAAGATATTGATACGACTTTAGACTTATTAAGTCAGTTAGGTGTGAAATGTCAACGTAATGGTTCGATTCATCTTGATGCGAGTCATCTCGATAACTATTGTGCTCCTTATGAACTTGTTAAAACAATGCGTGCATCAATTTGGGCTTTAGGGCCGTTGGTTGCGCGTTTTGGACAAGGGCAAGTTTCGTTACCGGGTGGCTGTGCTATTGGTGCCAGACCTGTTGATTTACATATCACTGGCCTACAACAATTAGGCGCAACAATTACCTTAGATGAGGGCTATGTTAAGGCTTCGGTTGAAGGACGATTAAAAGGTGCTCATATCGTAATGGACAAGGTAAGTGTTGGCGCTACAGTTACTATTATGTCTGCTGCCACCTTAGCAGAGGGCAAAACGATTATTGAAAATGCCGCTTGTGAACCAGAAATAGTTGATACAGCTAAATTTTTAAATATGTTAGGGGCAAAAATTACGGGTGCAGGAACTGTTCGTATCGAGATTGAAGGTGTTGAGCGTTTAGGTGGTGGCGTGCATGAGATTGTTTCAGATCGTATTGAAACTGGCACTTTCCTTGTTGCAGCGGCAATATCCAAAGGTAAAATTACATGTCGTAAAACCGATCCAACGCTACTTGATGCCGTCATTGCTAAATTGAAAGAAGCTGGTGCAAAAATTGAAACCGGCAAAGATTGGATATGTTTGGATATGGAAGGTAAACGTGCTAAGGCGGTCAATATACATACCGCACCACATCCTGGCTTTCCAACAGATATGCAAGCTCAATTTTCTCTATTAAATATGGTTGCACAAGGAACAGGAATTATTAAAGAAACGATTTTCGAAAATCGATTTATGCATGTACCTGAGCTTGTGCGTATGGGTGCCAGAGCTGAAATTGAAGGTAATACATTAATTACACACGGTGTTGAAAAACTAAGTGGAACGCAAGTCATGGCAACTGATTTACGCGCTTCAGCAAGTTTGGTTCTTGCCGGTTGTATCGCTGAAGGTTCAACTATTGTTGATCGTATTTACCATATCGACCGTGGTTATGATAATATAGAAGATAAATTGAGAAAATTAGGCGCTAAAATTGAAAGGATTAAAGTCAATTAATCCTATCTAGTCTTTGTGATAACGGTTGACATGTTAAAAGGAGAACAATAATGACTAAACAAGCATTAGTATTCTTATCTCAAGGTTGTGAAGAAACTGAGGCCGTTACCACCATTGACTTATTGACCCGTGCAGGTATAAAGGTTATCACTGCAAGTATTTCTCATTCACGTGAAGTTGCGTGTTCTCGTGGGGTAACTATCCTTGCACAAAAAGTATTTTCCGAAATTAAACACACTGATTTTGATGTGGTTATCTTGCCGGGTGGTTTAAAAGGTGCGGAAAATTTTCGTGATTGTCCTGAGTTAATCGAAAAATTAAAACAAACACATCAATCAGGTAATATTGTTGCGGCCATTTGTGCATCTCCTGCAATGGTTTTACAATATCATCATTTATTCCCTCATGCTTTTATGACCGGTTATCCAACGACTAAAGATGCATTTAAACATTGGAAAGCTGAAAGAGTATACTTTGACGAACAGTATAAAATCATTACTAGCCAAGGTCCTGCGACTTCAATTGATTTTGCTTTAAAAATTATTGATGCTTTATTAGGTAAAACTAAAGCGGCTGAAGTTGCTGAACAGTTAGTACTACCATCAGGAATTGAATCCTATCAATAAATAGGTATCAAATGTCAAATTCACATTTGTACGAAACATTAGTTAAAAAAGCGACATTAAGCGCCGTCTTAATTTCTATTTTTCTAATTACTATCAAATTAATTACTTGTTGGTTCACGGGGTCAATCAGTTTATTTGCTTCACTGCTTGATTCAAGTATAGATTTAATCGCATCCGGTCTAAATTTCTTTCTCGTGAGATATGCATTAAAACCTGCTGATGATGATCATACTTTTGGTCATGGTAAAGCAGAATCACTTGCTGCTTTAGCACAAAGTACGTTTATTATTGGATCAGCGACAATTTTGCTTCTTTCCAGCATTAAATCAATTGTTCATCCTACAGCACTCGAGGTTCCATTATTTGGTATCATCGTGTCTGTCATTTCGACAGTCATTACTTGTGTCTTAGTGTTATATCAACGATATGTGATAAAAATTACGCAAAGCAAAGCAGTGAAAGCAGACATGCTACATTACTCTTCGGATATGTTTATGAATGTCGCAGTAGTAATCGCACTCTGTTTAAGTTGGTATGGCATTACTTATGCAGATGCTGTATTTGCTTTTTTTATCGCTTTATTCATTTGCTATAATGCTTACCTTATTGCCTACAACGCTATTCAAGATCTGCTTGATCGCGCATTGCCTGATAGTGACAACCAAAAAATAGCAGAAATTGTGGCATCATTTCCACAAGTACATGGTTTTCATGATTTAAAAACCAGACAAGCAGGGCCTGTAAAATTTATTCAATTACACATTGAACTTGATGATAACATGCCATTAGTAAAAGCACATGCCATAACCGATGCGGTTGAAAAACATCTTTCTAATGAATTTGCGCCTGCTACAGTCATTATTCATCAAGATCCTATATCGGTTGTTCCTGCTGAAAAAATGAGCGATAAATTATAACCAAAAATAGCTTTTATATTCTATTGTTAGATATCTGTTAAAACTCTATAATAGTTAAAAGTTAATTATTATTTGGAGTTATGTTGTATGATAAAAAAAATTGGTATCTTAACCAGTGGTGGTGATGCACCAGGGATGAATGCTGCGATTCGTGGTGTGGTTAGAACGGCATTAACGGAAGGATTGGATGTTTTTGGTATTCATGATGGTTATTTAGGGCTTTGTGAAGATCGAATTACTCCATTAGATCGTGCTAGTGTGTCAGATATTATTACACGAGGCGGTACATTTTTAGGTTCAGCGAGATTTCCTGAATTTAAAGATAAAGAGGTGAGAAAAAAAGCAATAGCGAATCTCCAAAAACACCAAATCGATGCATTAGTAGTCATTGGCGGTGACGGTTCTTATATGGGAGCAATGCGATTAACCGAAGAAGGATTCCCTTGTATTGGTTTACCCGGCACAATTGATAATGACATTCGTGGCACGGATTATACTATTGGCTATTTTACTGCACTCAGCACCGCCGTCGAAGCTATCGATAGATTGCGTGATACTTGTTCTTCTCATCATCGTATTTCTGTGATTGAGATTATGGGACGGGATTGTGGTGATTTAACTTTAAATGCAGCTGTAGCTGGCGGTTGTGAATTCATGATTATCCCTGAAGTTTCTTATACTAAAGAAGACTTAATTGAAGAAATTAAACTCGGTTTTGCTAAGGGTAAAAAACATGCTATTGTAACCGTTACTGAGCATATGTGTGATGTTAATCAGCTTGCAGCTGATATTGAAGCTGCTGTACATCATGAAACTCGAGCTACTGTGCTTGGTCATGTTCAACGAGGTGGTTCACCGGTTCCTTACGATCGTATTTTAGGTTCTCGTATGGGGGCTTTCGCTGTCGAGTTGTTGCTACAAGGTCATGCTGGACGCTGTGTAGGTGTACAAAATGGTAAATTAGTTCATCACGACATCATAGAAGCAATTAATACAATGAAACGTCCTTTTGATATGGAATTATATAATGTTGCTAAACGTCTATTTTAGCGTTTGCAATAATCATTAACAGGTTCAAAAAGCGATAAATCAACTGAAGGTGAATAATTGATTATAAGGTAGTCTACTTTATTTAACAAAAATTCACCTAATTGATATAAAGTTTATATTAAACTTTTGTACCATCTCATTTTCTAAATTATTTTTTTCATCAAAAAGCATGCTCCAAATTGTGTTTAATTGAAGATATAAAAATAATATTTATTCTGGATATAACTTATTTATACATCTGAAATCTTTTTAGTCTAAAGCCATGCAATAGATCTTTGTTAAAATACCGAATAACCAAGCAACTTATCGTTTTTCTAAATAGGAGAAGATCATGTCGCTAATATATAAAGAAGAACCCGAAAGATTTTGTATTATGGATAATAATAAAGAAATTGCAGAAATGACATTTTCTCGTGTAGGACAAGATAAAGCGACGATTAACCATACTTTTGTTGATTTAAAATACAGAGGTAAAGGTTTGGCTGACAAGTTACTCGATCTCACGGTAAAAAAGTTGACAGATGAACACAGGGAGATTATTCCTATATGTTCATTTGCAGCTAAAAAACTAAAAAAATAAGAGTGTTAATTAATTATAAAAAAGTTTAATTAATATAATTTAAAATGTAGGAGTGTTATAAATACTTATTATTGTGATCTGAATATATGATACAGTATAGAGAATTATGAATTTTTTATTTTGAAGTTTAAAATGACATCTGTAAAAACGAAAAAAATCTATTCTATACATGTATTACGTGGTGTAGCAATAATCATGATCGTATTTAGCCACTGTTTAGGTGTTTTTAAAAATGATGGTTTAATTGCGAATAGCTATTTGTTTTCTTTTTTAAATTTGCTTGCGTTTAATTTCACGACTTTTTTTGTATTGATTGCAGGATTTTTATTTCAACATTTAACATATAAGTTTGATACTAAAAAATATTATCTTTCGAAATTTAAAACAGTATTATGCCCCTATATTTCAGTATCAATATTTTGCTTTCTGTTTTTTCATTTTCAAGATTTATCCAAATTATCTATATTTTCCACTACAGAGCCAAGCATTATAAATAGAGTGACGACTATGTTATTAACTGGTTCATCACTTTTACCATTATGGTTTATTCCAATGATAATCATCATATATGCAATGAGCCCTATTTTTTATTCCTGGTCTAAAAAAAACCTAATTGTAGCTGGTCTTATTTCAATGTTTTGGGTGGTAATGTTCACTAAACCAGAGTTTACTAAACCTTTGCTCAATCTATTGCACTATGGACCAGTTTATTTAATTGGAATGATGATACGACAAAATTATGAAGTCATCATGAAAGCAGTAAAAAATAATCTTATATTAGTCATCGCATTTTTCTGTTTATGCTTTTTTATACCATTCATTGGGCGATATGTCGTAAATCTTGGCGTTGAAAAACTTTATCTCGACACGTTACAGAAAATTATTCTTTTCATCTTAGCTCTTTATTTTCTGGATGGACTAAATCATAAAACAAACGATGGAAAGATATATAAATTTTTTTCCTTTATGGCAAATATAAGTTTTCCAATATATTTCATTCATGAAATTATTATTTTTCAACTTGAAAAATTACTCTTTATTTCACCAATTGGTAACTTGGCACTAACACCAAATGGTTCGTTAGCATCAATTGGTGCTATTGGATTATTAATATCAACCTTACTGATAAGCGTAATAATTGCGAGTTTAATAAAGATTGTCTTTAAAGATAAATCGGTATTTCTTATAGGCAGTATACGATAATATAAACTAGCATTTGATTGGGAAACTAAAAAGTTTCTGACTATAAAATATAATCAGGAATATTGTTTAATACATCATGTCAACGAATGCTATAGTTTATTTCAGTTTATTTAAGCTATTATAAATATAGAACAACATAACAATATATTTAATAAAGATGTTAGCTATTTAATTTAATTTATATCAAATTAAATAATCATACGTGTTGTGCAAATATGATTCAAACGAAAAAAAAATTGCAATAATTACTTGCATGATTTTTTTAAGGCTCTATAATGCGCATCCACTGACACGGCGTCAGCGAAAGCAGGCGATAAAAGAGGTTAGTGAGCAGGATCAAAAATTTTGAAAAAAGATCTTGACGAATAAAAAGGTGTAGCGTAGTATACGCAGCCCTTGAGACAGTAAAAGCGAAAGCAAAAAAATACTGTCAGCTCTTTAAAAAGAAGAAACAGACAATCTGTGTGGGCACTTGCGAGACGAAAGATAAAAAGTCTACGGACTCAAAAAATTAAGTCTTGATAAGTGACACTGAAGATTCATTTGAATATGTCAGAAACAGTTATTGAGCATCAAACTTTAAATTGAAGAGTTTGATCA